>JAQGLF010000141.1 GCA_028293025.1 Alphaproteobacteria bacterium | reverse complement strand
TTCGAACGTCAGCCCGCAGGGCATCGCCTTCCCGGTCCCGGGCAATGACGATGCCAGCCGCGCCATCCGCCTCTATTGCGACGCGGTCGCGGACGCGGTGCAGGCCGGCCGTTCGGGCGGCGCCGCCGCGCGCGGCGAGGATGTCGGCGCGATGGACGCGCCGCCGGCCGAACCGGCGCTGGCGGAAGCCTGATCGCCATTGCGTTCCTGCGAAAGCAGGAACCCAGTTGCTGAGCTGGACCCCGGCTTTCGCCGGGGAACGGCCGTTTCAAATGAGGATAGAGACATGGCGGAAATCACGGCCGCGAATGTGAAGGAACTGCGCGAGCGCACCGGCGCCGGCATGATGGACTGCAAGAAGGCGCTGGGCGAGAATGAAGGCGACATGGAGGCCGCGATCGACTGGTTGCGGACCAAGGGCCTCGCCGCCGCCGCCAAGAAGGCCGGCCGCACCGCCGCCGAGGGCCTGGTCGGCATCGCCGTCCGCGGCACCAAGGGCGCGGTGGTCGAGATCAATTCGGAGACCGACTTCGTCGCGAAGAACGAGCAGTTCCAGGAATTCGTCCGCACCGTCGCCGGGCTCGCGCTCGACACCGGCAGCGATGCCGTCGCGCTGAAGGCTGCCGCCTGGCCGGCCGGCGGCACCGTCGAGGAGAAGCTCACCGCCAATATCGCGACGATCGGCGAGCACCAGTCGCTGCGCCGCGCGGCTCTGCTCGAGGTCGGCGACGGCGTCGTCGTCTCCTATGTGCACAATGCAGCGGCGCCGGGCCTCGGCAAGATCGGCGTGCTGGTCGCGCTCGAATCGGCCGGCGACAAGGCCGCGCTCGAAGCGCTCGGACGGCAGCTCGCCATGCACATCGCCGCGGCCAACCCGCTGGCGTTGCGCGGCGAGGAGCTCGATCCGGAGCTGGTCGAGCGTGAACGCGCGATCGCGGCGGAGAAAGCGAAGGAATCGGGCAAGCCAGAGAATATCGTCGAGAAGATGGTCGAGGGCGCGGTCGCCAAGTTCCGCAAGGAAATGGCCTTCCTCTCCCAGCTCTTCGTCATCGACAACAAGACCAGGGTCGAGGACGTCGTCGCCGCCGAAGCCAAGAAGGTGGGGGCGCCGATCGCCGTCGCCGGCTTCGTCCGCTTCCAGCTCGGCGAAGGCATCGAGAAGAAGGAAAGCGACTTCGCCGCCGAAGTCGCCGCCGTTTCGGGCGGCGCCGCCAGGGCCGAACCGGTCGCGTAAGCCCCTCTAAGCCCCTCCCGCTTGCGGGAGGGGCTGGGTGGGAAGTGTCGGCGAGCAACGTCCTTCGTGGCTAACCTCTCCCGACTCCCCCACCCCCGTCCCCTCCCCTGAAGGGGAGGGGCTTTTCTATGCGCCCCGCCGCCACTAAGGTGCGCCACCCTTCCACGCAGACGCCGAACGGACCGACGACCCCATGCCGCGCCCGCGCTTCAACCGCATCCTCCTGAAGCTGTCCGGCGAAGCCCTGATGGGCGACGGGCAGTTCGGCATCGATCCCGACACCACTTCGCGCATGGCCGCGGAGATCAAGGAAGCGAAGGAGGCGGGCCACGAGCTCTGCCTCGTCGTCGGCGGCGGCAACATCTTCCGCGGCTTCGCCGCCGCCGCCCAGGGCTTCGACCGGGCCCAGGCCGATTATATGGGCATGCTGGCGACGGTGATGAACGCGCTCGCCATGCAGAACGCGCTCGAGAAGATCGGCGTCGACACCCGCGTCCTCTCCGCCATCCCGATGGCGACCGTCTCCGAACCCTATATCCGCCGCCGCGCGCTCCGGCACATGGAGAAGGGGCGGGTGGTGATCTTCGCCGCGGGCACCGGCAATCCCTATTTCACCACCGACACCGCCGCTGCGCTCCGCGCCGCCGAGATGAGCTGCGACGCCTTGTTCAAGGGCACCAGCGTCGACGGCGTCTACGATGCGGACCCGAAGAAGGTGAAGGGCGCCAGGCGCTACGAGAGCCTGCCCTTCCACCAGGTGCTGGCCGACGACCTCAAGGTGATGGACGCCAGCGCGGTCGCCCTCTGCCGCGACAACAACATCCCGATCGTCGTCTTCAACATTCGCGAGCAGGGCAACCTCGTCCGCGTGCTCGACGGGGACGGCACGGCGACGATCGTCAGCAACGAGGAGTGAGACGATGCCAGCTTATGACAAGGCCGATTTGCAGCGCCGCATGCACGGCGCGGTCGAGGCGCTGAAGCACGATCTCGGCGGCCTGCGCACCGGCCGCGCGTCGATCAGCCTGCTCGATCCGGTCATCGTCGAAGTCTACGGCGCCCATATGGCGATCAACCAGGTGGCGACGGTATCGGCGCCGGAGCCGCGCCTGCTGTCGGTCCAGGTGTGGGACCGGGGCAATGTCGGCGCGGTCGAGAAGGCGATCCGCTCCGCCGGGCTCGGCCTCAACCCGGTCACCGACGGCCAGAACGTCCGCCTGCCGATCCCCGACCTCACCGAGGAGCGCCGCAAGGAGCTGGCCAAGCTCGCCGGCCAATATGCCGAGAAGGCGCGGATCGCGGCGCGCAACGTGCGCCGGGACGGGATGGAGGCGCTGAAGACCGACGAGAAGAAGCACGAGATCAGCCAGGACGAGCATAAGCGCCTCGAGCAGGAGGTACAGAAGCTGACCGACGAGACGATCAAGGAGATCGACGCGGCGGCTGCGGCCAAGGAGAAGGAAATCCTCCAGCAGTGATCTTCCGGTCGGCCAGAGAAAAGCCGCAGCCGGAGCAGAGCGGCGGGGTCGCGGCCGGTGGCACAGGCGTGCCGCGTCACGTCGCCGTCATCATGGACGGCAACGGGCGCTGGGCGAAGGCGCGGGGTCTGCCGCGCGTCGCCGGCCACCGCCAGGGCGCCGAAGCCGCGCGCAAGGTGCTGCGGGCGGCGGGGGAGGCGGGGGTCGAATGCCTGACCCTCTACGCTTTCTCGTCCGAGAATTGGCGGCGGCCCGAGGACGAGATCAACGACCTCATGGGCCTGCTCCGCTTCTACATCGCCTCGGAGCTCGACAGCCTCCATCGCGAAGGCATCAGCATCAGGGTGATCGGCGACCATAAGGCGTTCCAGCCCGACGTCGCACGAATGATCGACAAGGCGATCCTCAGGACCGCGTCCAACCGGCGGATGATTCTCGCCATCGCGCTCAATTACGGCGCCCGCGGTGAGATCGTGAATGCGGCGCGGCTGCTCGCGGCGCGGGCCGCGGCCGGCGAGATCGAGCCGGGCGAGATCGACGAGGCCGCATTCGACGCGGCGCTCGACACCGCCGGCCTGCCGCCGCTCGATCTCGTCATCCGCACCTCGGGCGAGCGGCGCCTCTCCAACTTCCTGCTCTGGCAGGCGGCTTATGCGGAGCTGTTGTTCGTCGACACGCTCTGGCCCGATTTCGACGGCGATTCGCTGCGCGCGGCACTCGCCGATTATGCGGGCCGCGAGCGCAGGTTCGGCGGCCGATGAGCGAGACACCGACCCAGGAGCCGGCGGGCTCGGATCTCACCACCCGCTTCGCGGCCGCGGTCGTCATGATCGCGATCGCCTGCATCGCCACTTATCTGGGCGGCTGGCCCTTCCGGCTGCTCGTCTTCGCCGGCGCGGCGGCGATGCTGGTCGAATGGGGCGACATGCACCGGGTCGGCCGGCTCTGGACCTGGATCGGAGTCGCCTTGCTGGCGGTGCCTATCCTGGTCCTCTCCGAATATTTCTTCCCCGCCGCCGACGCCCAGCCGGCCGCGCTCGACATCGACGCCTTGGCGCCTTTGGGGATCGCCCTTGCCGTCACCGCGGCGATCGGCCTCGTCTGCGGCGCGATCAGCCGGCGCCTCGCTCTGGGCTGGGGCTATCTCTACATCGCCATCCCGTCGCTCGCTCTGGTCGCGCTCAACTGGGCCTGGTTCGAGCTGGTTTTCTGGCTGATGCTGGTCACCTGGTCGACCGACATCTTCGCCTATTTCGCCGGCCGCGGCATCGGCGGCCCGAAGCTCGCGCCGCGGATCAGCCCCAACAAGACCTGGGCGGGCCTGATCGGCGGCATGGTCGGCGCCGCCGTCGTCGGCGCGCTGGCGGCATGGCTGCTCGACATCGGCGCGCCCTTCCTCTTCCTCGGCGCGCCGATGGGGCTGATCGCGCAGCTCGGCGATCTCTACGAAAGCTGGGTGAAGCGCCGCGCAGGAGTCAAGGACAGCGGGAGCCTCATTCCAGGCCATGGCGGCGTCCTCGACCGCCTCGACGGGCTGCTGCC
>JAQGLF010000128.1 GCA_028293025.1 Alphaproteobacteria bacterium | reverse complement strand
CTGCTTCCCGGGGGTCGCGTCCAGCCGCCGCGTCACTTCCTCGCCGATCCGGCCCGCAACGCCGAGCATCGCCGCCGCGACCTGGCCGACCGCCATCGTCTTGCCGGCGCCGGCGAGCGTCGCGACGGCGCGGCGCTCCAGCTCGCGCGCGAGCGTCGCGGCCCGGCGCGGATCCAAAGCGGGAGGGCCGCTCACCGCCTGCCCCCTTCCCGATAGAAGAAGGGAAAAACGAGGTTGTCGACCTGATTGGTGCGGCGCACCCGGTAGTCGATCGTGAACACCAGCAGCCCGTTCAGGGCTTCGAGCGGGTCGACGCTGACCTCGAGCAACTCGATGCGCGGCTCGTAGGTGACGAGCGCTTCGCGCACCATCGCCTGCACGGCGAACAAGGTGGTGCTGCTCATCTCCTCGAAGACGAGGTCGTGAATGCCGCAGCCGAAGCCCGGCCGCATCACGCGCTCTCCCGGCGCGGTTTCGAGAATGATCCGAATCGCTTCGCGGATGTCGCCTTCGTAGCGCGACATCGCCACGTCGCCGGTCAGGGGATCGGTCGCCACCGGATAGCTCCAGCCGACGCCCAGGAAATCGCGCTGGTCGGAAGCGTCCATCTCAGCCTCCGATCAGCACGGTGGGGAGGCCCATGGCGATCATGTTGGGCGCCCCCGCCTCGACGACGGCGTCGCCCTGGCGGGCGGCGGGGAGGCCCGCGATCAGGACCGTCGCGCTTCCCTTTGCGACCACCCCCCCGACATGCGGCTTGGGCCCGTCGAACAGTGGACAGACATGGGTGTCGCTCCCGGCGCGCCAGGCGGGCTGCCCGCCGATCAGCACCGTCGGCGCTCCCGGTCCCGGGCCGAGCGGGGCGCCGTGGCTGGTCGGATCCCCGACGCGGGCGGCCGGCTGACCCATCAGTTGATCCTGACCATGCCGGCATTGGCGTTGAGCGAGGCCCCGCCCTTGAGGTCGAGCGAGGTCGAGGCCTCGACCGATATTTTCGGTGCCTTGAGGGTGAGCGTCTGCATCGCCTCGATGGTGACCGAGCCCGCCTTGGCATCGAGCTTCACCTTGTTCGACTTGTCGTCGATCTCGATGCCGCGATCATCGATCAGGATCCTCTTGCCGTCGTTGAGCTCGATGAGGATGCTGCCCCTGGCGCCGTCATCGAACTTCACGACGTGACCCTTGCGGGTTTTGATGAGGCGGATGTCGTTCTTCTTGCCGTGATTATCCTCGGGCGGCTTATCGGTGCGGCTCCACAGCGCGCCCAGGACATAGGGATAGCGTATGTCGTCGCGGTCGAACGCGACCAGCACCTCGTCTCCCACCTCGGGCAGGAAGAAGCTGCCGCGGCCGCCGCCAGCCATCGGCACCGCGACGCGCGCCCAATCGGTTTCGAAGCCCTGCTCGCGCCAGGGCAGGCGCAGCTTGACGCGGCCGAGGCCGTTGGGGTCCTGGTTCTGGGTCACCGTCGCCGCCGCCACGCCGGCCACGGTGCCGCCTGCCTCGCGGCCGCTCTCGGCGCTGCCGCCAAGGTCGCCGGCGCTCACGACGTCGTCTCCTGGATGCTGAAGCGGGTCCGCAAGCCGGAGGCATCGAAGCGATGGACCGTCTTCTCGACATAATAAGTCCCCGAGAAGCGTCCGCCGAGACCCTCGATCTGCACCCGGGTGTCCGGCAGCAGCTCGGGAAAGCCGAACGTCTCGCCGTCGCCGCGGACAAGGTCCTTGGCACGCTGGGCGAGCTCGGCCGCGGCGCGCTGATCGGCCTCCTGCCGCGACTTGACCGGATAGCGCAGCTGGAGTCGGGCCTCGCGTCCGAAGATGCGCTTCTGAAGCTCCCCGCCGCTGACCGGCTGCCTGCCTCTTTCAGCCGGCTTGGCCGGCTCCCGCCGGGCTTCGCCGACGATCTTCTCCTTGCGCTCCTGGTCCCAGCCCAGCACTTCCACCTGGCCGACCTGCTTGCCGAGATTCGCCTCGGGCTTGAAGCTCAGCAGGTCCACGCCCCACTTCAGCGTCCCGACCGGCCCGGAGGACATGGCACGCGGGCAGAAATGAAGCAGGTCGCCGCTACGCGAGGGGCGGGCGTAGAATTCCCACTTCTGTTCAGGGGTCGAGAAATTTTCCGCCAGCTTGCGCAGGAAATCGAGGTCGCTTTGCATGTTGGCGTCGAGCGACACCTTCGACGGGGGCGAGCCGCGCACCATCGCGGTGAAATTATTGTCGGCCGCGACCCGCGCAACGGCATCGTGAACCGAACGGTCGCGGAACTGGCGCTCGCGCGTTCCCAACGTCAGGCGATAGGTCGCGTCCACCCCCGATACTTCGAGATCGGGTGAGCCGCCCTCGCCGAAACTGGTGGTGACGCTGGTGATGTAGCCGGACATCAGCAGCGTGCGCCGCGCCCGATCGCCATAGCCCATCGAAATCCAGACTCGCGCGCCCAGCGTCAGCAGGTCGAGCGCAGGCGCGCGGCGCAAGGTCAGGAAGTCGGCCCGCGCCGCGTCGAACGTGTTGGGCACCGTGAATTTGAAGGTGCCGCTGACGCTGAGCTGCAAGTCGACCTCGATCTGAGTCACGGCGAGGCCATGCGCGTCGAGCATATCGCGGTCCGGCGCCCCGAGCGCGACCGCCCCGGACGGCGCATAGAGGTTCTGATGGGCGCTAGCGCGCGCGACGAAGTCCATCGCCATCCTCCAACGGGGGCACTTGCAGCCAGTCGCCGGGCTTGAGCGCACGCGGATCGTCGACGTCGCTCTGCTCGGCGATGTGTCGCCAGGCGCGGCTGTCGCCATATTCGTGCTCGGCGATCAGCCATAGGCTCTCGGCCGCGTCGACCTGGCGGCGCTTGGTCTTGTCGGCCGACTCGCGCCGCGGCTCTTCGAGCTGGCGAGCGATGCTGCGATATTCGCGAAAGCTCACCGACAAAGTCGCCCGCTTGGGCAGCCCGTCGGAATG
Source organism: Alphaproteobacteria bacterium (assembly GCA_028293025.1). GTDB lineage: Bacteria > Pseudomonadota > Alphaproteobacteria > Sphingomonadales > Sphingomonadaceae > Allosphingosinicella. The sequence goes on along the minus strand of JAQGLF010000128.1, from coordinate 649 downwards.
GAAGATGGTGGCCTTGGTGGTGATCTTCTCCACCACCGCATCGAACCGCAGCGGACCCCAGACGAACCGCACGGTAGGAGGCGCGTGCAGCGTCCGGTCGATCTCCAGCAAGCTGTTGAGCAATTTCATCCGCGTGAGAACGAGCATGTTCAGGACGCCCTCGGCGAGTTCGTCCTGGGCCTGGTTCATGTTCAGGCTTGCAGCGTCGAAGCTGTCCTCGAGGAACAGGTCCATCGTCAGCACGGTCGAATTGCCGTTGACGAACTGGATCAGCTCGCTGCCCAGTCCGGGCACGGCGGTGCTCTTGAACGTGTTCGCCCGGTCCATCGTATACTGTTCCGGGTTGAACAATATGGGGATGACCGTCCCGGCGCGGGAGCCGGAGAGGATCTCGATACGGACCTTCTGGAGCTTCATGTCGGCCTCACAGCCCGCGCCGCTCGCGCTCGATGCGCCCGATCCGGTCGAGCCGCCGCATCACCTCGTCCACCAGCCGGTCGATCGGCGGCGCAACGGCAGCTTGCGCCGTCGGGGTCAAGGCGGCCACCGGGGTCGGGGCTGCCGGCGGCGGCGCGGCGGCGGCGATGGGGGTCAGAGCCGCAATGCCGTCGCCCTCGCGTCCGCCGCGCCAGACGAGATCGACCGGCGC
>JAQGLF010000107.1 GCA_028293025.1 Alphaproteobacteria bacterium | reverse complement strand
CTCTTCTACACCCGCCAGCGGACCACCGACCTGCTGACGCAGATGGCGGTGACGGTGCAGGGCTATCTGGCGCTCGATCTGGTCAAGAAGAACAATGTGGAGCTGGTGAAGGGCGTCGACCGCGCCTCCACCACCACGGTCTCGGCGCTGCGCACCGCCGTCACGGTCGCCCAGGCGCTGACCAACCAGCGGCTGGTGCTGGAGCAGATCACCGCGCTCAACACCACCACCGCCAACGTCATCGATTCGACCGGGACGATGCTGAAGAACCAGACCGGCGAGATCCACAAGCAGGCCGCGTCGGCCACCATCCCGCTCGAGACCCTGCAGCGCGCCTTCCAGAACATCTACGACACGATGGACATGATCGACCAGTTCAAGGTCGAGGCGCTGGTCAGCATGAAGCAGACCGTCGCCACCCTCTCGACCGAGGTCGAGAAGAGCCGCGGCTATATCGCCCGCGCCGAAGGGGTCGAGCAGAACCGAATCGCCGGCGGCAGCGGCTCGTCGCCGCTGCTGGCGCCGATCGAGCATTGATGCCGCCGCGCCCGCGCAGCGTCGACCAGGCGATCGCCCGCTTCGACGATCTCGTCCATCGTTACGAGGGCGGCTCGGCCGAAGCGCAGGCGGCGTTCCGGCGCAATGTCGGCCGCAACGCCCGCGCCGTCGGCCGTCGCGTCGCCAATATGGGGATGGCGATCGCCGCCCTGGTCGTCGCCACCATCGCCTTCGGCCTGTTCGTCGGCCCGATCGGGTTGAACGGCCTGTTCCTCGTCTCGCTGGCGACTTTGGCCATCCTGATCCTCTTTTCGGTCTGGCCGATGGAGCCGAAAAGGATCGAATATAACGAGCAGCTGCCGGCGCGGACGGTGGTGCGGCAGCTGGACGGCCTGCTGGTCCGCGAACGGGCCGCCCTCCCCGCCCCCGCCGCGCGGCGGATCGACGCGATCAGCGCCCAGCTCCCCTTGCTCGAAAGCCGGCTCGGCGAAGCGGACCCGCTCGATCCGCTCGCTCAGGACGCGCGGCGGCTGATGGGCAAGCATCTGCCCGATCTGATCGACCGTTACGAACGCGTGCCCGCCGCCTACCGGCAGGAGCGCGACGGCGAGGGGCTGACGGTGGACGAGAGGCTGGTCAAGAGCCTCGACGCGGCGCGCGAGGCGCTGGACGAGATCGGCGCCAAGCTGGCGCAAGGCGACCGCGACGCGTTCGAGACGCAGGGCCGCTTCATCGAAAGCCGCTACAAGGATCCGGACGCAAGCGCCTGAGCGCGGCGCGGTCAGCTCAGGCGCCGCCAGAGGAAAGCGAGGAGGAGCAGCAGGCTCCAGCCGGCCAGGGCGACATAGATCGCTGCCGGAAACGGGCTCGCGAAGATGGCGGCGAGACCGATCAGCACGATCCCCGCCTCGACGACGGAATGAAACCGCACGACGTCGAGGCCGCATCGCCGGCAATGCGGGACGACGCCGAACCAGGACAGGATCGGAAAGCGAGGCCATGGGCTGAGGCTGGCGCCGCAGCCCGCGCAGCGGCGGCCCGGCAAGACCGCTTTTCCAGCGAGCCGTGCGGCGAGGGCGCCGCCTGCCGCCGCGCCGAGGACGAAGCCGACCGCCGTCCACGCGCTTCCGCCGAGACCGGCCATCCCTACCGGCCGGCGATGGCGAGAATCCGCTGCGCCTGGAGGAGGTGCGGCCGGTCGATCATCCTGCCGTCGAGCGACAGGGTGCCGGCGCCGGGACTGGCCTCGAAGGCGGCGATCACCGCCCGCGCATGCGCCACTTCCGCCTCGCTTGGGGTGAAAGCGGCGTTGATCGCCGCGATTTGGTCGGGATGGATCGCCATCATGCCGGTGAAGCCGTCCCGCCGCGCCCGGGCGGCATAAGCGGCAAGCCCATCGAGGTCGCGGAAGGCGGGATAGACGGTCTCGATCGCCGCCACGCCGGCCGCCGCCGCGCCGAACAGGCAGAGCGAGCGGGCCAGCTCGATCGGCGGCGTGTAGCGGCCGTCCGCCTCGCGCGCCGAGGTCGCGCCGATGGCGGCGGGCAGATCCTCCGCGCCCCAGGTGAGCCCGGCCAGCCGACGAAGGCCGCCATAGCTGCCGAGCTGGAATATCGCTGCCGGCGTCTCGGTGGCGATCGGCAGGATCTGGGCCGTCGCATTGCCGGCTTCGGTCAGGCGCCGGGTCAGCTCGGCCACCGAGGCGCCGCCCTCGGCCTTGGGAAGGACGATGCCGTCGGGATGGCCGGACAGGATCGCCGCCAGATCCCGCTCCGCCTCGCCGCTGTTGAGCGGGTTGATCCGCACCCAGAGCGGCGCGGTGGCATTGGCGTGGAGGAACTCCGCCACCGCCCGCCGCGCCTCCGGCTTGGCCGCGCCGGCGACCGAATCCTCGAGGTCGAGGATGAGAGCGTCGGCGCCCGCGCCGAGCGCCTTCGCCATCCGGTCCGGCCGATCGCCGGGCACGAACAGGAGCGAGCGCAATCTCATCGCGGCCGCCTCTGCATCAACGCCGTGCGCTCGCAGGTGCAGACCAGCTCGTTCTGCTGGTTGAGCAGGCGATGCTCGAAGGTGACGATGCCGGCATTGGGCCGCGACTGCGAATCCTTGAGGCTGAGCACCTCGGTCTCGGCGCGCAAGGTATCGCCGATGAAGACCGGCTTCGGCATCCGTACCTTGTCATAGCCCAGATTGGCGACGAGCGTGCCCAGCGTGGTGTCGCCGACCGAAAGGCCGACCATCAACGCGAAGGTGAAGGTGCCGTTGACGACGATCCGCCCGAACTCGGTTCCTGCCGCATATTCGGCATCGAGATGGAGCGGCTGCGGATTGTGGGTGAGCGCCGAGATCAGGAGGTTGTCGGTCTCGGTCACCGTCCGGTGCGGCTGGTGCTGCAGCCGATCCCCGATCCGCCACTCGTCATAATAGCGTCCGGCCATTACATCCTCCCCGCGCGCGGGGAGGGGGACCAGCCGCAGGCTGGTGGAGGGGGGACGGAGCGTGGCACCAAGCCCCCTCCACCGCGCGCTGCGCGGTCCCCCTCCCCGTTCCGGGGAGGATTCATTCCCCTTTCTCCACCCGCACGAGCAGCGTTCCTTCCGTCACCTGCGCGCCCTCCTTCGCCTCCAGCTCGGCGACAATGCCATCGAATGGGGCGACGAGGCTATGCTCCATCTTCATCGCCTCCAGCGTGACCAATTTCCGGCCCTTCGCCACCTTGTCCCCCTGCCGCACGTCGACCGAGATGATGCGGCCGGGCATCGGCGAGAGCAAGTTCCCCTCCCCTTCGCCGCCGCCGCCCGCGCCCGCCGCGCCCGGCAGGGTGAAGGCGAAGGCCTGGCCGGCGGAAAAGACCAGCACCCGGTCGCCGGTGACCGTCGCGATCCCCTCGAGCGGCGGATCGCCGCCGCCCTCGACCAGGCGGGTCTCGCCGCAATGGCTGAGGGCGACGCCAAGGTCGCGCGGCGCGTTGAGCCGGAAGCCAGGCAGCGAAACCCAGGGATCGGCCTCCTCGTCCGCGCCGAAATCGGAAGCGAGCAAGGCGGTGGCGGCGAGGTTCCAGACGCCGTCAGGCGGCGCCGGATCGGGCACCAGCCGGTCGATCCTGGATGGAATGAAGCCGGTGTCGACGCGGCCGGCGCGGAAATCCGCATCGCCGGCGGCCCGGGCGAGGAAGGCGGCGTTGGTCTTCACCGGCCACACCTCGATCTGGTCCAGCGTCTCGACCAGCCGATCGATCGCCTCGTCGCGATCGGCGCCGCGGGCGATTAGCTTGGCGATCATCGGGTCGTAATATGGGCTGATCCGGTCGCCTTCCTCGACGCCGGTGTCGATGCGGAGGGCGCGGCCGAGCACGAAATGGTCGAGCCCGCCGGTCGAAGGCAGGAATTCGTGCGCGGGATCCTCGGCATAGAGCCGCGCCTCGATCGCATGGCCCTTCATGGCGAGCTCATCCTGCCGCAGCGGCAACGCCTCGCCCGAAGCGACGCGGAGCTGCCATTCGACCAGATCCTGGCCGGTGATCTCCTCGGTCACCGGATGCTCGACCTGGAGCCGCGTGTTCATCTCCATGAACCAGATCCGGTCCGGCCGGAGGCCTTCGGACGCATCGGCGATGAACTCGACCGTGCCCGCTCCGACATAGGAGACTGCCCGCGCCGCCTTGACCGCCGCGCCGCAGATTGCGGCCCGCGTCGCCTCGTCCATGCCCGGCGCCGGCGCTTCCTCGATCACTTTCTGGTGGCGCCGCTGGAGCGAGCAGTCGCGCTCGAACAGGTGGACGACATTGCCGTGGCTGTCGCCGAACACCTGCACCTCGATATGGCGCGGGCGCTCGACATATTTCTCGATCAGGACGCGGTCGTCGCCGAAGGACGAAGCCGCCTCGCGCTTGCAGCTTTGCAGCATCTCCTGGAACTCGCCGGCCGCGTTGACCCGCCGCATCCCCTTGCCGCCGCCGCCGGCCACCGCCTTGATCAGCACCGGCCAGCCGATCGCCTCCGCCTCGCGCTGCAGCCGCTCCGGCGCCTGGTCCTCGCCGAGATAGCCGGGTGTCACCGGCACGCCCGCCTCCTGCATCAGCCTCTTGGCGGCGTCCTTCAGCCCCATGGCGCGGATGCTGTCCGGGTGCGGCCCCACCCAGACCAGGCCGGCATCGATCACCGCCTGCGCGAAATCGGCATTTTCGGAGAGGAAGCCATAGCCGGGGTGGATCGCCTCCGCCCCCGTCGCCTTTGCCGCGGCGATGATCCTCTCGCCGGCCAGATAGCTTTCCCGCGCTGGCGACGGTCCGATATGCACTGCCTCGTCCGCCTCGCGCACATGCAGCGCGTGCCGGTCGGCGTCCGAATAAACGGCGACCGTCCGCATCCCGAGCTTACGCGCCGTGCGGATGATCCGGCAGGCGATCTCTCCGCGATTGGCAATGAGGAGCGAGCCGATCATTCAAGCTCCTCCCCGGTACGGGGAGGAGCTCGAGGCGGCATCTCGATCAGTCCACCAGGCATCGGCCGCTCTCGTCTTGCTCTCGCGCCGAAGCGCCCTGCGCAGCGCAGAAGATCGCGTCGCCAAGTTCGTCCGCGGTCGGCGCGCGGGTGGCGCCGTCGGCGGGCAGGAAGAAATATTCCAGCACCATGACGCGGCCGGCGGCGGGGCCGCCCCGCTCGCCGTCGCGATAGATGGAAGCGGTATTGGCCTCGGGGGCATTTTTCAGGAACAGGGTGTCGGGCTGCGCCGCACCCGCCTGCATCAAGGCATGGCCGCGCAGCACGCCGGTCGCGCAGGCCTTGCGATAGGCCGCGTCGAAATGCGCCTCCGTCTGGCGGAACGCGGGGGAGCCGGGCGCGAATGCCTTGCGGGGATCGGCGAAACCCGCCGCGAGCGCGAGCTTCGGCGGCAAGGCGCAATCGGCAGCCGGCGCGGCCTGGGCGGCAGGCGCGGCCTTGGCGACAGGCGCGGGCGCGACCGGCTTCTCGGCCCTGGCCGCCGCGGCCGTTTGATTGTCGTTCGAGCGGCTTTGCTGGCATCCCGCGACCGCCATCGCGGCCAGGAGCATTGCCGACACATGGCTTTTCATCGCATCACATCCTGAACACACCGAAGCGCGCCCGCTCTGGGATCGGCGCGTTGAGGCAAATGCTGAAGGCGAGGCCGAGCACGTCGCGAGTCTGGGCCGGGTCGATAATGCCGTCGTCCCACAGGCGCGCGGTGGCGTGATAGGGATTGCCCTCGTCCTCGTAGCGCTGGCGGATCGGCGCCTTGAATGCTTCCGTGTCCTCGGGCGTCCATTTCTCGGCGTCCTTGTGGACCGTCGCCAGCACGCTCGCCGCCTGCTCGCCGCCCATCACGCTGATCCGGCTGTTCGGCCAGGTGAAGAGGAAGCGCGGGCCGTAGGCGCGGCCGGCCATGCCGTAATTGCCGGCGCCGAAGCTGCCGCCGATCAGCACCGTCACCTTCGGCACGCTCGCGGTCGCGACGGCCGTCACCAGCTTGGCGCCGTCCTTGGCGATGCCGCCCGCTTCATATTTGCCGCCGACCATGAAGCCCGAGATGTTCTGGAGGAACAGCAAAGGCGTGCGGCGCTGGCAGGCGAGCTCGATGAAATGGGCGCCCTTGAGCGCGCTCTCCGAGAACAGGATGCCGTTATTGGCGAGGATGGCGACGGGGATGCCCCAGATGCGCGCGAAGCCGCAGACCAAAGTGGATCCGTAGAGCGGCTTGAACTCGTGGAAGTCTGAGCCGTCGACGATGCGGCCGATCACCTCGTGCACGTCGTAAGGCGTGCGCACGTCGTCGGGGATGAGTCCGTAAAGCGCCTCGGGATCGAGCGTCGGCGGGACCGCTTCGGTGACGTCGATGTCGA
>JAQGLF010000078.1 GCA_028293025.1 Alphaproteobacteria bacterium | reverse complement strand
GGGAAAGTTTGGCGGGCGCTTGCGGATGGTCTCGACAAGCTAAAGATCAAGCATACGAACGGCCGAGTCGGCGCCTATGGTCCGGACCTCAGATGTGCATCGCCCAAGCGGCTACTTTTTGAAATCAAGACCGACTGCTCACCGGCGTCGGTTTATGAGGCCGTTGGGCAGCTGTTCCTGTACGAAAAGATTCTACAGGAGCAGTTCCAAAAGATAGCGGTGCTTCCGGAAACAGGTCTCTGTCCCGAGCTTGGCGCAGCCGTCAAATCTCTAGGAATCGATGTGCTACGATATGGTCGCAAGGGTTCGGCCATTAAGATCGACGCGAAGAACCTCAAGCGGCAGTTTCAGGCGCCAGCAGACTAGAATTCCCTCTTGGCTCCCATGTTGATGAACGGGTCGAACATCAATCGGAGCCGGCCGCATACCCCTCGCCGTAGAATTTGCTCGTGCTGCGCGTGGTAGGCCATGGCCTTGATCGGTTCGTGCCCCAGCAGCCGGGCGGCGCTCATCGGCAGGAATTCGCCCTGAGGCCGAAGTTCGTGCCGGTGAGCTTGTCGAAGCCGTCGCCCATCCCGGCAAGCTCACCTGCCAGCCGTGCGCCCCGTGACCAGCGGCCCAGCCAACGGCGCTGCGAAGTTTAGCGGCGGCACGGCGGCACCGGGCGAACCGGCGGTCACCGCGCGGTAGATTGCGGTGCCGAGCGGGCTGTAGGTGATCGCCTCGGTCACCAGCAGGCACCCGATCATCGCCGCGATGCCCCAGCGCCAGGCGGGATGGGCCCGGCCGCTGCGGCGGCGATCGACCAGGGCGCCGACCAGCGGAAAGGCCATCGACGCCACGAAGGTGGCCTCCCAGGCCCAGGGCTGGAGCAAGGGCAAGGGCAGGAGCCTGCCGAAACCGGGCCCGAGCAGCATCGACATGCCGCAGAAATGCAGCCGGCGGTGCCACTCGGTCCGCCGGCGCAGGACGATCGCCGCGCTGGTCAGGCCGGCGAAGGTGAACAGCGACATCGGATCGAAAACGAGGAACTGGGCCGGCCGGAAGAAGAACGGCACATGGCCGCGCCGCACCATCGCCGCCGTCACCATGCACCCCAGGACCAGCATCGCCACCATCCAGCCGGTGGCGATCCAGCCGAGGCGGCGGTGGAGCTCCATGCGGCCCGTCGTCACGAAGACGTTCTGCAGCAGATAGAGCGTCACCCAGCCCATGAAGACGATGGCATGGGCATGGACGAGCGGCGGCGCGGCAAAGGTGGACCGTCCCATCGCCAGTTGCAGCGAAAAGCCCGCCGCGATCACGACCGCCATCGCGATGGCGCCGTTCAGGAAAAACCTTTCGTCCCCCGCGACATGCGGACGGGACGTCTCAGCCAGAGTCGCCATTCTTCACTCCCCCCTCCCGGATCGAGGTCTCGATCTCTAAGGCACCGGGGCCGTTCTTTGAAGCCCGGTTGGACCGCGATCGGGAAGGGCACGCGCGCTTCGGCCGGATGCGCGCTTGCCGAGCGTCCACCGGTCTTGCCGCAGGTGGCGATTGACCGCCTCGTCCGCCTCGCCTTTCCTGGCGAGGCGCGCGGCTGTGAACCGGAGGATATCAGATGCCTGAATCATCCGAGCCTGTGCTGCGTCAGGATTTCCACCGTGCGGGCACGATCAAGGCGCGCGGGCACGAGGTCGACGGCCTGCTCTCGGGCTATTGGGAATGGTTCCGCAAGGACGGTACGCGCCTGCGCTCGGGGTGGTTCGAGAAAGGCGAGCAGGTCGGCGAGTGGACGACCTATGATGTCGCCGGCCAAGGCTACAAGGTCACCGTCTTCAAACCAAGGAGTGGATGATCCTCAGGCCGAGTCGACCGCATAGCCGTCGCCGTAGAATTTGCTCGTGCTGCGCGTGTGGAACGCCACCGCCTTGACCGGCTCGTAGCGGGGCGGCCCCAATTCGGGCAGCACCTCCAGCATCTCATTCTCCCAGACATAGACGGCGATCGGGAAGGACACGCGCGCCTCGGCCAGATGCGAGCCGTCGCGGGGCTTGCCGACGCGGTGCGTCGTCGAGGGGAGAAGGTCGTTCGAGATAAGCTGCATGTAATCGCCTGTGTTGATGATGATCGAGCCCGGCGGCGCGCTGAGGCGCACCCAGGCGCGGCTCTCATGGTTCCACACCTGCAGGCCGTCGACGCGGGTCGCCGGCAGGATCGTGAAGAGGTCGACATCCTCATGCCCCAGCAGCCGGGCGGCGCCCGAGCGGTCCTGTCCCGCGCTCATCGGCGGATAATAATTCGCCCTGAGGCCGAAATTGGTGCCGGTGAGCTTCTCGTCATAGGCATGGGGATCGCAGCCGATGCCCTGGAGCATGGCCTGGGCGATCGGCTTGAACAAGGCTTCGTGGGCGAGGGCGAGACGGCGGAATTGCCGTTCATATGCGGCGCGCGGCCAGTAATCCTCGGCGCGGAACGGCCCGGCCCGATCCTGCGGGATGTCGAAGGCGCGGCGGCACCAGACCCAGCCCTCGACCAGATCGGGATGGATTTCGCTGGTCTCCTCGATCGGGAAATAACCCTGGGCGACGGAGCCGTGGCGCTTCGCCCGGAACCGCATCTTGTCTTCGAGCGAGGTCGACGTGAAGAGGTCGAGGACGTTGTCGTGCATCTCGTCGTAGAGCGCGCCGTCGACGCCATGGCCGACGAGCACGGCGAAGCCGATCTCCCGAAGCGCCGCTCCGAAGGCTTCGGCGAAGCGCGCCCTGTCGCCCGCATCGCCGCGCAGGAACGGCTCCAGGTCGAGCGTGGCGATCTCGTAATCGTCGTCGAACCGGTCGCTTTTATGCTCGGCCAGGCGATAGGCATGCGCCTTGCGCACCTGATCGTAGCGCTTGAATTCCTGGTTGAGCGCGGGCTCCGGGGCGCTCCCGGTCACGATCAGGACTCGGCTTCGGGCGCGAGCGGCGCGGTCGCCGGTTCGGCGCCGTGCTCACGCCGGCCCTTCAGCGACGCATGGGCCATCACCGTCGCGGCATAAAGCACGACGACGAAGACCAGCCAGCGCAGATATTCGAGCGGCATCGTCTTGACCAGGAAGGCGGCGACGAGGACCGCGGGAATGCCGCCGATGGCGAGGCCGAGCACGACCCGCATGTCGACCTCGCCGATGGCGATGTGCCGCACGCTCGAGCCCGCCCCCATCAGGCAGGCGCCGCCCGCCATGATCGGGAAGCAGAGCCTGGGATCCATGCCCATCAGGCTCAGCATCACCAGGGTGGGCGCGTAATTGCCCACCCCGAAATTGGCGAGGATGCCGAAGGCGAAATTGGCAATGATGGCGACGATCATCAGCGTCAGCGGCAGGCTGTTCGCCGTGCCGCCGCCGGGGAAGAGGTGCAGGTTGGTCATCGCATAGGCGGCCGCGGCGAGGACGAGGCCGATCGCGACGATCATCTGGACGATCCAGACGCGCGCCCGTGCGACCAGCCGCGCGCCGACCAGCCCGCCGGCGAAGACGGCGATCACGCAGCTGAACAGCAGCACCGGATCGACCAGCACGCCCAGCAGGATGAGGTAGATGATGCTCTCGGTCATCGCGGGCGGGGTGAGGCCGCATAACAGGGTCGGCGGAATCAGCCGATCGGGCACCATGCGGCGGAACTTGAACCAGGCGGTGGTGGGCGCGAAGGAGCCGATGCCGAGCGTATCGAGGAAGTTCACGACCGCGCCCAGGGCCAGCGCCTCAATGCTGGGCGCGACGCGCGCGGCAATGGCCGCGCGGACGAGCGCGAACCCGTAGATCACGACCGCGAGGCCAAGGAGGATGAGAAGCGCGATCAGCATATCGTCGAGGCATGTTGAACCCCGGACTGGGCGTGGAAGCAAGCAGGTTCATGGAAAATCGCCTGAGGTTCGCCCCTCCCCCTCGACGGGGGAGGGATACGGAGCCTTGGCGACGAAGGAGCCAAAGCGGAGTTGGGTGAGGGTGACAGCGCTGGAGAAGATGCGCTGAGGGTGTCACCCTCACCAACTTCGCCTAAGCGGCAGAGCCGCTAAGGCTCCGTATCATGCGGCGCTGGCTCTTTCCCGAACGAGCCTTAGCCGGGCCGCAATCCCGTCCAAGGGAGAGGGGCAGGGGTGGCTCGTCACCCGACCAAGTCGGAGATCGCGAGTACCGTGGCCACGGGCGCCACTCGCGCGCTAAGATAAAGCTATGACCCAATCGCCGAACGCGCTGGAGCTGGTCTGCGCCGACTTCAAGGCCGCGCTCGACCTGCTGCGCCGCCTCGGGATGCGGCTCGACGTCATCTATCCGGCGGACGACCCCCATGATGCGATCCTGACCCAGGACGGCATCAGCGTTCGCCTGACGTCGCGGCCGGATGCGCCGCCGCCGTCCGACGGCCTGCCCGCATTCCGGCCCGAATTCGTGGTGACGCATGCCGGGACCGCTTCGGGAGAGGGGCGGGCGGGGATGCATTATCGCGACCTGATCCCAAGCCGGCTCGGCGGCCGTTACATCGCCTCGCACATAGCGATCGCGGAGGGAGGCCCGGTCGCCGACTGGGTCCATTTCCACCGCATCGCCGTCCAGCTGATCTGCGTCCGCAAGGGCTGGGTCCGAGTCGTCTACGAGGATCAGGGCGCGCCGTTCGTCATGGCGGCCGGCGACATGGTCCTGCAGCCGCCCGGAATCCGGCATCGCGTCCTGGAGAGCTCGCCTGGCCTGGAAGTGGTCGAGATCACCTGCCCGGCATTGCACGAAACCTTCGCCGACCACGACATGGCCTTGCCGAACGGCGAGGCCGGCCCGGCAAGGTTATTCGGCGGGCAGCACTTTCTGCATCACGTGGCGGCGAACGCGCCGTGGATCGCGTGGCACGGCGCCGAAGCGCAGGTGACGGGCGTGCGCGACGCGACCGGCGGGATCGCCGAAGCACGCATCCTCAGGCGCGGCGTCTTGCCTGTCATCGCAATGCCGGCGCACGATGGCGAGCTGGTATTCGGCTTCGTTCTCGAAGGCTCGGTTCGGCTCGACCATTGCGGAGACCATCCCCTCGGCCCCGCCGATTCTTTCGTGATTCCGCCGGGAGAGGCGTGGAACATGAGCGAAATGTCCCGCGACTTTCGGCTGCTGCTGGTGACGACGGGAAGCCTCGGCTAATTGGCCGCCGCGCCCGAAGATTTTCGCGGCTCCCAGCCGAACACGCTCCTGCCGCCATAGTCGTGCGAACGGCTGCGCTCCCCGGCCATGAAGCTGTCGAGGGATGGACCGCTCGCGTGCCGCTCGAGCCGCCGGGCCTGTTCGTCGAGACGGCGGATGGCGCCGAGCTTCTCGTCATTGCCGAGCTTCGCATTGGCGACGGCCGTTTTGAGGATGCCGATCGTCTTGTCGTAGACCCTGGTCGGCACCGGAAACGGGTGCCGGTCCTTGCCGCCATGGGCGAGGGAGAAGCGGGCGGGGTCGGCGAAGCGGCAGGGGGCGCCGTGGATCACCTCCGCCACCATGGCGAGCGAACGGATCGTCCGCGCGCCGATGCCGGGGACGAGCAACAATTCGGGGAAGTCCTTCGGGCCGGCTTCGGCGGCGGCGGCGAGGGTGGCGTGGAGGCGTCGGATGATCACGTCTTCCCTGCGGACGTCGTGATGGTCGGGGAGGATGAGGTGGGGGAGGAGGGGTTCTGCGACGGCTGCGATAGAGGAAGAGGCCCCTCCACCGCGCTTCGCGCGGTCCCGCTCCCCTGCGAATGCAGGGGAGGATCTGATGGAGGCCGCCTCGCGGGCGAGCTTGTCGGGGCCGAGATCGGCGAGGAGGTCGAGCTGGGCGCGGCGGGAGGCTTCGGCGCGGCGGTCGGCGAGGTTGACGATCTCGCCCTGGCCGGGCCCCTCGATCGCGGCGTGGGGGGCGTCGACGAAGCTGGTCAGGCCTTCCGACAGCCAGTGATAGCGGCGGGCAGTGCTGGTGGCGTCGTTCATGCCCTGCTGGACCACCGTCCATTTGCCGTCGTTGGTGACGATGAAGCCGTGCAGATAAAGGTCGAAGCCGTCCTGGACGGCGGCGCTGTCGACCTTGGCGACGAGGCGGCTGGCCCGGGCCAAAGCGGCGCCGTCGAAACCGGCGCGCTCCCCGGCGGCGATCAATTCGGCCGGCGTCTGCCGCGAATGCCTGCCGCGGCCGCCGCAGACATGGATGCCGAGCTCGCCGGCGCGCGGGTTGAGGCCGCGCTTCAGCGCGCCGATGACGCTGGTGGTGATGCCGGACGAATGCCAGTCCATCCCCATCACCGCCCCGAAGGACTGGAACCAGAAGGGGTGAGCGAGGCGGCGCAGCAGCTCGTCGCGGCCGTAATGGTGGACGATCGCTTCCGACATCACCGTCCCGAGCCGCGTCATCCGCTCGCCAAGCCAGGCGGGAACGCGGCCGCCGTGGAGCGGGAGGTCGGCGCTGCCGGCGCGTTTGGGCATGGGGACTCCGATTAGAACAGAGGAGGAACGTAGCAGGGCGTCAGGGGGTTTGCTACACCTAGTCGTCATCCCGGCGAAGGCCGGGATCCAGGCACTGGCGACCGCGACTTCTTGTCCTGAGATCCCGGCCTTCGCCGGGATGACGGTGGGGGCAGGGGGAGGGCCTAAGAGCCGGGCGGGCCCGCATCCCTGAGCCGGCGGCGCTTCAGCACCGGCTCCTCCGCCAGCTCGCCCAGCTCCATGATCTCCTTGCGCAGCTCGGCGCGCTTTTCGTGGATCGAGGCGATGACCGGGCCCATCGGCAGGCCGAGGTCGACCAGCACTGCTTCCGACAATTGCAGCGAGGATTCGAGCGTCTCGGGCACCGCGTCGGTGGCGCCGGCGCGATAGAGCTCGGCGGCGTGGCTCGCATCGCGGGCGCGGGCGACGATGGTGAGGCCGGGGCACCAGCTGCGCACCTTCCGGGTCAGCCGCACCGTCAACACCGGATCGTCCATGGTGAGGACGAGCGCGGCGGCGTGGCCGAGCTTCAGCCGGTCCATCAGCTCGGCCCGCGAAACGTCGCCGAAGATGACCGGCAAGCCCTGCTTGCGATAGCCGGCGACGGCGTCGGCGTCCGAATCGACCGCGACATAGGGGCGGTCGTGCCTGGCCAGCATGTCGGCGATCATCCGCCCGACCCGGCCGAAGCCGATGATCACCACACGGCCGGCCTCCGCCGCCGGCAGCTCGACCTCGCCCTGGAGGTCGGCGCGGCGGGCGGCGTGGCGGCCGATCCGGGCGAGGAAGGGCGTGATGGTGAGGCCGATCGCGGTCACCACCGTCCAGAGCTGCGCCGTCGCCGCGCCGATCAGGCCGGCCGCGGAGGCGGCGGCGAGGACGATGAGCGTGGTCTCGGACGGCGAGGCCATCAGGAAGCCGGTCTCCGCCGCCACCGCCTGCCGCGCGCCGCCGAGGCGGAGAAGGCCGAAGGTCACGGCCGCCTTGACCAGGACGACGCCGGCGACCGCGAGCACGATCCGGCTCCAGTCGGCGAGGATCGCGCCGAGATCGAGGCTCATACCGATGGTGATCAGGAACACGCCGAGGGCGAGGCCGCGGAAGGGCGCGGTGATGACCTCGACCTCGCTCGAATAATCGGTCTCGGCGATGAGGATGCCGGCGACGATCGCGCCGACGATCGGCGACAGGCCGGCGGCCGTGGTGGCGAGCGCGGCGACGATGACGACGAGCAGGCTGGCGGACAGGAACAGCTCCGGGCTCTTGGTCCGCGCCGCCTGGGCGAACAGGCGGGGGAGGAGGAGCCGGCCGAGCAGCAGCATCGCCGCGACCACGCCGGCGCCGAGCAGGACGGTCCGGCCGAGGCCGGCGAGGCTGGCGCCACTGGCGGAGCCGAGCGCGCCGAGCAGGAAGACGATCGGCACCAGCGCCAGATCCTCGAACAGCAGCATGGCGAAGGCTGAGCGGCCGACCGGGCTGGTCGTCCCCACCAGCGGCAAGACGAGCGCGGTCGAGGACAAAGCCAGAGCGAGGCCGACCGCCGCGGCGCCGGCGAGGCTGAGGCCCATCAGATGGAGCGCGCCGCCGAGGATCGCCGCCGACAGCAGCAATTCCGCCGCGCCGAGACCGAAGACCGCGCGCCGCATCGCCCAGAGCCGGCGGAAGGAGAGTTCGAGCCCGATCGCGAACAGCAGAAGGATGATGCCGAACTCGGCGAAGGGCTGGATCGCCTCGGGATTGGAGATGGTGACGAAGCCGAGCCACGAATGCCGGGCCGCGAGCGCGCCGAGCCCGGCCGGCCCGGCGAGCATGCCGACGAGGATGAAGCCGATCACCGGGCTCACCCGGAAGCGCGCGAAAGCGGGGATGATGATGCCGGCGGCGCCGAGGATGACGAGCGCGTCGCTCAGCGGGCTGCTCTGGAACGGGGTCGCCATCCTCTCTTTATGCCGCAAACGGCGCGGATGAACAGGCGAGGGGATTGCCTCCTCCGCGATCGGCGCTCATTTCGGCAGATATGGAACGCGATCTGGTCATCGTCGGTGGCGGGCCGGCCGGCATGGTCGCCGGACTGCTCTTCGCCCGCGCCGGCTGCCGCACGACATTGCTCGAGAAGCATGACGATTTCCTGCGCGATTTCCGCGGCGACACCGTCCATCCCTCGACGCTTCGGATTTTCCACGAACTGGGCCTGCTCGACCGGCTGCTCGCGCGGCATCACGACAAGGTGCCGGACATTTCGGCGCATGTCGGCGGGCGCCGGATCGTGGTCGCCGATTTCAGCGGCTTCGACCCGCGCTGGAGCTTCATTGCGCTGATGCCGCAATGGGATTTCCTCGATTTCGTCGCCGAGGAAGCGCGCAAATATCCCAATTTCGAGCTGTTGACGGGGGCGGAGGCGACCGGGCTGGTGCGCAGCGGCGACCGCGTCACCGGCGTCGCGTTCCGGCAGGAGGGCGAAGCGCGCGAGATCTCGGCGAAGCTGGTGATCGCCGCCGACGGCCGCCGCTCGGTGTTGCGCGCGGATTCGCATCTGCCGCTGAAGGAGATCGGCGCGCCGATGGACGTCTTCTGGTTCCGCGTCCCGAAGGAGCGCACGCCGGTCAACGAGACGACCGGCGTGTTCGCCGCCGGCCGGATCATGGCCCTGATCGACCGCGGCGATTACTGGCAATGCGCCTATGTCTTCGCCAAGGGGGAGGCGGAGGCGATCCGCGCCCGGGGCCTCGACGCCTTCCGGGCCGACATCGCCCGCACCGCGCCCTTCGCCCGGCTCGAGGTTTCAGCGATAAGCGGCTGGGACGACGTCAAATTATTGACCGTCGCGCTCGACCGGCTGGAATGCTGGGACCGACCGGGCCTGCTGGTGATCGGCGATGCCGCCCACGCCATGTCGCCGATCGGCGGCGTCGGCATCAACGTCGCCGTCCAGGACGCCGTCGCCGCGGCGAACATTCTGGCCGGGCCCCTGGCCGCGGGCGAGGATGTGGATCCGCTGCTGCGCAGGGTCGAGAAAAGGCGCCTGCTGGCGGTGCGGGCGACCCAGGCCTTCCAGAATACGGCGCAGAAGAGGATCATCAGTCGGCTGCTGCAGGCGACCGGACCGGTGAAGCCGATCTGGCCGCTGCGGATGCTCGACCGCTTCCCGCTTCTCCGGCGGATTCCGGCGGCGTTCCTGGGCTTCGGGCTGAAGGCCGAGCATGTGCGTTCGCCCGAGGCTCTGCGCTAACCCCTCTCCCAACTTCGCCTAGGCGGCAAGCCGCCAAGTCGTCGTATCCCTCTCCCGCAAGGGGAGAGGGGGTTCCCCGCCCGTCACGGATTGCCTGGCGCCGATTTTTCGCTGATGAATGCGGCCGGGGCAGGGGCGACAATGATACCGGCGCGACAAATATCGGGGGCGGGGCGGGCGCGCGGCATGATCGGCGCGGGGGCGCGTTCCATGGCGCGGTGCGAACCCCGTCCGTGAGTCTGCGGCTTCCCTTTTCGGCGCTCCGGTGGTCGCGCGCCGGCGTGGCGATCTGGGTCCTGGCGCAGGCCTCGAACGCCTCCGCCCAGTCCGC
This sequence comes from Alphaproteobacteria bacterium, assembly GCA_028293025.1. Lineage (GTDB taxonomy): Bacteria > Pseudomonadota > Alphaproteobacteria > Sphingomonadales > Sphingomonadaceae > Allosphingosinicella. The sequence goes on along the minus strand of JAQGLF010000078.1, from coordinate 2,657 downwards.
GCCTCCGGCCGCGGGCACGCCCGCCGCCCCCGCCCAACCGGCCGCGCCGAATGAGGAGATCGTCGTCGTCGCGGAGCCGGGCGACCGCTCCTCGATCGACCGCACGACCTATATCGTGCGCGACAATGCCGAGGCGCGAAGCTCGAACAGCCTCGATCTGCTCACCCACGTGCCGTTCGTCGACGTCAACCCGAACGGCCAGATAAGGCTGCTGGGCACCGGCGGCGTCAAGATCCTGATCGACGGCAAGCCGGTCGCCGACGCCGCGACCATGCTTCGCAACCTCCAGGGCTCGCAGGTCGCGAAGATCGAGGTGATCAGCAATCCGTCGGCGCAATTCTCCGCCCAGGGCACGGGCGGGATCATCAACATCGTGACCCGCCGTTCGGCCGTTGCCGGAATCGGCGGGTCGGTGACCGCCAACGGAGACAATTTCGGCACAGCCGAGCTGAAGGTGTCGCCGACCTGGACCCGCGGCCGCCTCTCGCTGTCGGGAAGCGTCGACCTCAAGCATAACGGGTCGTCCGCGAACGAAAGCGATCAGCAACGCGACCGCGTCGGTCCGGGCGGCGCGCTCGTGCTGGAAAGCATCGAACGCGTCGTCAACCGGTATTCGGGCGACAATGTCTCCGGCAATCTCCTGATCAGCTACAAGCCGACGGCGAAGCAGACGATCAGCGTCACGGCCTTCGCCGTCGCGGGGAACAGCCGTTCTTTCGGCGCATCGGATTTCGTTCTCGGCAGCAACCTGGGTGACGCTTTCCAGCAGACGTCCGAGGGAACCGACCGATACGACTTCCAGGACGTCTCCGCCGACTACCGGCGCGAAGGGCAAAGAGATGGAGAGACACTGACGGCCTCGGCGAAATATACCCGTTTCGGCGTGCGCGGCGACAATTCGTTCCTGACGACCAATGGATCGGGCACGGCGGCCGTGTTCGTGTCGCGCTCGGACACGGATCATTCGGCGGCGACGTTCAAGCTCGATTACGTCCGGCCGTTCGGAACGAAGCGGCGCCTCTCCTTCGGTGGAACGCTGGAGCGGGTGCGGGACGACATTCTGCGGCAGCAGGACGGACGCGCCGTTCCCGGCGGGCCGGACCTGGCGCTTTCCTCGGACAGCGGTGGATCGTGGCTCGAGGAGAGCGCCTACGTCACCTACCAGGCACCCTTCCTCGGCGGAACCTTGCTGCCGGGGCTGCGTGTCGAGGGCCGCCGCTACGCTTTTGCGAATCGCGGGGTCGTCGGGCCGGAGCTGCACCGTTTTTTCCCAAGCCTTCATCTGGAGCGGAAGCTGGCGAAAAAGCTGACCGCCGATTTGAGCTATTCGCGCCGCGTCGCCTGGCCCGAGATCGGCTCGCTCGACCCGGCACTTCGCTTCTCCGACCCGAGGACCGCCGATGCGGGCAATCCCGCGCTCCGGCCCGAGATCACCCACGCTTTCGAGGCGAAGCTGAGCCTCAAAGGCACCAGGCGAAGCGTCGAGGTCACGGCCTTCAGCCGCAAGACGGAGGATTCGTGGTCGTCGCTGAGCGAGCTCAACCCGGGCGACGTGCTCGTCACGCGGCAGGTGAATTTCGGCACGCGGCTGCTGCGCGGCGCGAGCGCCGTCCTCCAGGGCTCGATCGGCCGCAGGCTCAGCTATTCGCTGAGCGGCAATGTGGCGGACGAAAGGTTGAGATCGAACGGCCTCGCCCCCGCTCTCGCGGGCGTCGGCGTGGACTATGGCGGATCCGCGAAACTTGAATATCGCGAGGGCAAGGACGGCCGGCGCGGCGCCGATCACGTCACCCTCAATGCACGCTATTCGGGGCCGAGCTCCGACGGTTTCAGCCGCTACTCATCCTATGTGCAGGCCGACGCGTCCTGGTCCCACGCCTTGACGGATCGCCTCTCCGGCGTCGTGAAAATCGCCGATCTCGTCCCGACAAGTTTCCGCAGCACGAGCGTCTCGGCGGACAGCGTCTCGCACGAGACCTATCGCAGCCGCGGCCGCCGCATCACGGTGTCGCTCACCCGCAGCCTTGGCGCGCGCCCGTCCCGCTGAAATGCGCAACTCCCCTCTCTCAAAAGGGGGGAGAAAGTCTAGTTGGCCGCCATCGCTTTCTCAAGGTTGGCGCGGATCGCTTCGAAGAATTGCTCGGTGGTCATCCAGCTCTGATCGGGGCCGATCAGGATGGCGAGGTCCTTGGTCATCTGGCCGCTCTCGACCGTCTCGATGCAGACCCTTTCCAGCGTCTCGGCGAAGCGGGTGACTTCGGGCGTGTCGTCGAACTGGCCGCGGAACTTGAGGCCGCCGGTCCAGGCGAAGATCGAGGCGATCGGGTTGGTCGAGGTCGCCTTGCCCTGCTGGTGCATGCGATAGTGGCGGGTGACGGTGCCGTGCGCCGCCTCGGCCTCGACCGTCCTGGCGTCCGGCGTCATCAGGATCGAGGTCATCAGGCCGAGCGAGCCGAAGCCCTGCGCGACCTGATCGGACTGGACGTCGCCGTCATAATTCTTGCACGCCCAGACGAACTTGCCGCTCCACTTGAGCGCGGAAGCGACCATGTCGTCGATCAGGCGATGCTGATATTCTATCCCAAGTTCCTGGAACTTCGCTTTGTATTCACTGTCATAAATCTCCTGGAACAGGTCCTTGAACCGGCCGTCATAGG
>JAQGLF010000066.1 GCA_028293025.1 Alphaproteobacteria bacterium | reverse complement strand
TGGGGGCCCAGCGGGTAAAAGGCGCCGGCGTTCTTCACCCGCTGGGGCTCCAGCCTGCGCTGGGGCGACGCGCCGGTGAAAGCCGCGATCCTCCACGCGCCCAAGACGCCGCTCGCGATCGAGGAGGTCGCCGTCTCGAAGCCCCGCGCCCGCGAGGTGCTGATCCGGACCATGGCTTGCGGCGCCTGCCATTCCGATCTCCACTTCATCGACGGCGTCTATCCGGCGCCGCTGCCTTTGGTGCCGGGCCACGAGGCGGCAGGGGTGGTCGAAGCGGTCGGCGAGGACGTGACCGCGCTCAAGCCGGGCGACCATGTCGTCACCTGCTTCTCCACCTTTTGCGGTCGATGCGAGTTCTGCGTCACCGGCCGGCTGTCGCTCTGCGTCTCCTCCTCGACCAAGCGGAAGAAAGGCGACGCGCCGCGGCTGGCGCTGGACGGCCAGGGCGTCCACCAATTGCTCAACGTCGGCGGCTATGCCGAGACCCTGCTCGTCCATGAGAATGGCGCGGTGGCGATCGATCGCGACATGCCCTTCGACCGCGCCGCCTTGATGGGCTGCGCCGTGGTCACCGGCGCCGGCTCGGTGCTCAATACGGCGCAGGTCCGCGCCGGCGAGGACGTGGCGGTGATCGGCTGCGGCGGCATCGGCCTTGCCGCGGTCAATGCGGCGCGGATTGCCGGAGCCCGCCACATCCTCGCGATCGATCCGGTGCCGGCCAAGCGCGCGCTTGCGGAAAAGATCGGCGCCACCGCGTCTTTCGCGCCGGACGAGGAGGGCCTGAAGGAGCGGATCGTCGAACTGACCAGAGGCGGCGTCCACCATGCGATCGAGGCGGTGGGGCGGATCTCGGCCGGCGAGCTCGCCATCTCGCTCCTTCGCCGCGGCGGCACCGCGACCATCGTCGGCATGATGCCGCTGAAGGAGCGGCTGTCGATGGGGGCGATGGACCTGCTCGCGGAGAAGAGATTGCAGGGCTGCCTGATGGGCTCGAACCGCTTCCCGCTCGACATCCCGCGGCTGGTCGACTTCTATCTCACGGGCCGGCTCGACCTCGACGCATTGGTGGCGGAGCGGATCGGGCTGGCCGAGATCAATGAGGCTATCGACACGTTGCGGACCGGTGAAGCGGCGCGGTCGGTGGTGGTGTTCAACTAGACGTCGCCCCAGCGCAGGCTGGGGCCCCAGGGGGTGAAGAACGCGGTGCTTTTCACCCGCTGGAATGACGAGAAGGAGATGTGAATGTCCCTGTTCGACCTCAGCGGAAAGGTGGCGGTGATCACGGGCTCGTCGCGCGGCATCGGCCGGGCGATCGCCGAGGCGATGGCCGATCAGGGCGCGAAGGTGGTGATCTCGAGCCGCAAGGCCGAGGCCTGCCGGGAGGTCGCCGATGCGATCAACGCCAGACATGGCGAAGGCGCGGCGATCGTCGTCCCGGCCAGCATCTCATCGAAGGAGGCGCTGCAACAGCTGGTCGACGAGACTCGGCGGCAGCTCGGGCGGATCGACGTGCTCGTCTGCAACGCCGCGTCCAACCCTTATTACGGGCCGATGGGCGGGATCAGCGACGACCAGTTCCGCAAGATCCTCGAGAACAATGTGATCGCCAATCACTGGCTGATCCAGATGGTCGCGCCGGAAATGATCGAGCGCAAGGCCGGCTCGATCATCATCGTCAGCTCGATCGGCGGCCTCAAGGCCTCGGCGGTGATCGGCGCCTACAATATCTCCAAGGCAGCCGACTTCCAGCTCGCCCGCAACCTCGCCGCCGAATTCGGCCCGCACCAGGTGCGGGTGAACTGCATCGCGCCCGGCCTCATCCGCACCGATTTCGCCCGCGCCTTGTGGGAGAACCCGCAGACGCTGAAGGCGGTGACGATGCACACGCCGCTGCAGCGGATCGGCGAACCGCACGAAATCGCCGGCGCCGCGGTGTTCCTGGCGAGCGACGCCTCGACCTTCGTCACCGGCCAGGCGATCGTGGTGGATGGCGGCTCGACGACGGGCATGGGGTTGTGACGATCCGCCCTTGTGCTCCCGCAAAAGCAGGAGCCCAGATCGGCGGCCGTAGCTGGGTTCCTGCTTTCGCAGGAACACAAGGAGCGCATTCATGAGACTGGAAGGGAAAATCGCGATCGTCACCGGCGGGGCGTCGGGGATCGGCAAGGCGACGGCGACGCTCTTCCGGCAGGAAGGCGCGCTGGTGATCGCCGCCGACATGGCCGAGGGTGAAGACGTGGTGCGGGCCGATGCGGGCTCCGAGGCCGACGTCGCCGGTCTCGTCGACCGGGCCGTACGGGACCATGGCGGGCTCGACATCTTCTTCGCCAATGCGGGCGTGTCGGGCGGCCTCGCTTCGATCTTCGAGCAGAGCCCGGAGGATTGGGAAAAGATCCTGCGCACGAACCTGATCGGCCCCTTCCTCGCCATCAAGCACGCCGCGCCTGCGCTCAAGGCGCGCGGCGGGGGATCCCTGATCTGCACCGCCTCGGTCGCCGGCATCCGCGCCGGCGCCGGCGGACCGGCTTATTCGGCCTCGAAAGCCGGGGTGATCAACCTCGTCAAGGTCGCGGCGACGCAGCTCGCCGGCGCCAATATCCGCGTCAACGCGATCTGCCCCGGGCTGATTGAGACCGGGATGACCAGGGGCATTTACGACAGCGCCCGCGCCGCCGGGAAAGAGGAGATGATCGGCCACCTCAACCCGATGAAGCGGGGCGGCGCTCCGGACGAGATCGCCCGCGCGGCCCTCTTCCTCGCCTCGGACGAATCCTCCTATGTGAACGGCCACGCTCTGGTGGTCGACGGCGGCCTTTCCGCTTCCCATCCTTTCTATCGCCAGGATTATGGACGCACGTCCTTTTAGAAGACCGGAGACATTGAAATGAGCCCTATTTCCACCCGCCGTCACGGCGATATCCTCATCGTCACCTCGAACAACCCGCCGGTGAACGCGCTCGGCCATGCCGTCCGCGAGGGGCTGGTCAAGGCGATCGAGGAGGCCGATGCGGACGATGCGGTGAAGGCGGTGGTCATCCTCTGCGAAGGGCAGACCTTCTTCGCCGGCGCCGACATCACCGAATTCGGCAAGCCGATGCAGGTGCCGATGCTGCCGATGGTGGTCGATCGGATCGAGGCCTGTACGAAACCGGTGGTGGCGGCGATCCACGGCACCGCTTTCGGCGGCGGCCTCGAAGTCGCTTTGGCCAGCCATTACCGGGTCGCGGTCCCGTCGGCGAAGCTGGGGGTGCCCGAAGTGAAGCTCGGCCTGCTGCCCGGCGCGGGCGGCACCCAAAGGCTGCCGCGCGCCGCCGGCGTCGCCAAAGCGCTGGAAATGGCCGCGACCGGCAACCCGATCGGCGCCAAGGAGGCTTATGAGATCGGCCTCGTCGACCGGCTGATCGAGGGCGATCTCGAGCAGCATGCGGTCGCCTTCGCCGAGGAAGTGCGCGACGTGCGGCCGATCCCGAGGACCAGTGAGCGCGACGACAAGCTGGCCGAGGCGCGCGCCGATCCCGGCATCTTCGATGAATTCCGCAAGGCCAATGCGCGCAAGTTCCGCGGCTTCGACGCGCCCGAATACAATGTCCGCGCGATCGAGGCGGCGGTGGCCAAACCCTATGCCGAGGGCGTCATCACCGAGCGGCAATTGTTCATGGAATTGATGAGCGGCACCCAGGCCAAAGCGCAGCAATATTTCTTCTTCGCCGAGCGCAAGGCCGCGAAGATCGAGGGCCTGCCCGAGGGCACCAGGCCGCGCCCGATCAACCGCGTCGGCGTGATCGGCGCCGGCACGATGGGCGGCGGCATCTCGATGAACTTCCTTTCGGCCGGAATCC
>JAQGLF010000388.1 GCA_028293025.1 Alphaproteobacteria bacterium | reverse complement strand
TATCCGTTTTAAATCTTGAAACAAAGTGGTGGCAAGCCACGCGCACTCCAAAGCTTACTCCAAAACATTAGATCGACTTGCGGCCTTGGAACTTGTCGAGGACTGACTTGGTGTTGAGGTCGCGGCGGTGCTCGTCGGTGGAACGCGGGTTGCCGGTTTTAGGCGCGCCGGGTTTGGCTTCGGCGGGCGGGGCTTTCTTTTTGCTGGGGCGTTGAGGCATCGGGCACGGTGGCACGGGGCAACGGGAGGGGCGAGCGAGAATTTTTCAAGCGTGTCGGCATCATTGACCGGCTTGGGCTCAACGCTTAGCTTCGCCGCTTTTCTTCAAAACGCGTTTGTCCGATGAGCCAGAATTACAAAGATACCCTTCAACTGCCCAAGACCGATTTTCCGATGAAGGCAGATCTCGTGAAACGCGAACCCGAGCGTCTGGCGCGCTGGGAAGCCGCCGGGCTTTACCGCCAGATTCTGGACGCGCGCAAGGACGCCGAACTCTTTGTGCTTCATGACGGGCCGCCCTTTGCCAATGGCGATGTGCACATGGGCACCGCGCTCAACAAGATTCTCAAGGATCTCATTGTTAAATCAAAGTCGATGGCTGGGTTTCGCGCCCCGTTCGTGCCGGGGTGGGATTGCCACGGGCTTCCGATCGAGTTCAAAGTGGTCAAGGAATCGCGCGGCCTTCTTCCCGCCGAAGTGCGCAAACGCTCCGAGCAATACGCCCGCAAATTTATCGACATTCAGCGCGGGCAGTTCAAGCGGCTCGGCGTTTTGGGTGAATGGGAGAACCCGTATCTGACGCTGGCGCCAGGGTATGAAGCAGCGATCCTGCGTTCCTTTGCCCGCTTTGTGGACGAAGGGCTCGTCTATCAATCCAAGAAGCCGGTCTACTGGAGCACGGGCGCCCAGACCGCGCTGGCAGAGGCCGAAGTCGAGTATGCCGAGCGCGAGGACAAGGCGATCTTCGTCAAGTTCCCGATCGTCACCGGCCCATTGGCGGGCCAGGCGAGCATGGTAATCTGGACCACAACCCCGTGGACGCTTCCCGCCAACGTGGCCATCGCGGTGCATCCCAGGCAGCGTTACGTGGTGCGTTCATTTCGCAAAAAGCAGGATGCCGGGCTGGCCGCCGCAGTGCTCGAAGAAGCGCCCAAGGCGGAACTTTTCGTGATTGCAGAGGCGTTGCTGCCTGCATTTCAGGAGGCGGCTGGATTTGAGGAAGCCGGCTATTCTCTGCGCGCAAAGGAGGAGGAACAGGCCGAGGCGGTTGGCGACTGGCTGCTCTCGGGCATGACTGGAGAACAACTCGCAGGCAGCGAGGCGCAGCATCCCTTTCTTCCAAGGACCGCGCGAATCATCACCGCGGAATTCGTCACGATGGATGCCGGCACGGGCCAGGTGCACATCGCCCCGGGCCACGGCGCCGACGATTACGTGGCCGGTGTGCAAAACGGACTGCCGATTCTTTCGCCAGTCGATGAGCATGGCCGCTTTACCGAGGAGGTCGGCATCCCGGTTTGGGCGGGCAAATACGTTTTTGATGCCAGTGCCGAAGTCATCGAGCATCTGCGTGAGAACGGCACGCTGCTTGGCGCTCAGGTTTACAAACATTCCTATCCGCATTGCTGGCGCTCAAAAACCCCGATCGTCTTTCGCGCGGTCGAACAGTTTTTCATCCGCATCGACGCGGTGCGCGGCGCGGCACTCCAAGCCATCGACAAGGTGGAATGGATCCCGCACTGGGGCCGCAACCGGATCTTTGGCACCGTGGAATCGCGGCCCGATTGGTGCATCTCGCGGCAGCGTTCCTGGGGCGTGCCGCTTCCGGTCTTTTACGATGAAAATGGCAAGCCGATCCTCGATGGAAACGTCGCGCGGAGGGTGGCGGACATCGTGGAAAAAGGCGGCACCAATCTTTGGTTTGAAAAGGATGACGCTTGGTGGGCGGATGCGGTCAGCCTTCCCGCCGGCTTCACCCGGCGCAATGACACTCTCGATGTCTGGCTCGATTCGGGAGTTTCCCACGAAGCGGTGTTGCGCGCCCATCCCGAGCTGCGCTGGCCGGCCGATGTCTATATCGAGGCCACCGATCAGCATCGCGGCTGGTTTCAGTCTTCCTTAATTACCTCCATTGCGCTCAACCGAGCCGCTCCCTACAAGACCGTGGTCACGCACGGCTTTGTCGTCGACAAGGATACAAGAAAGAAAGTCTCCAAGTCCGAGCAGGGGACCTATGCAAAGCCGATGAACGCCGAGCATTTCGTCGGCAAGTATGGCGCCGACATCGTGCGGCTCTGGGCGGCAAGCGTGGAGTACACCAATGAAGTCCCGTTCTCGGAGGAGTCATTTGCCCAGTTAGCCGATGCTTACAGGCAGTTTCGCAATATCTTAAGAATCCTGCTGGCCAACCTGCACGGGTTCGATGCTTCAACCGAAGTATCCAGGGGCGATCTAACGCTGGTGGACCGCTGGGTGATGTCGCGCTTGCAGGAGGTCATCGAGACCTGCCGCGAAGCGTATGCCG
>JAQGLF010000045.1 GCA_028293025.1 Alphaproteobacteria bacterium | reverse complement strand
GCCGAGAAGGCGACGATCGCCGAGCGCGGCGGCAAGCGCGACAGCTTGGTCGGGCCGGCGTAGCTCAAGGTCGAGAAGCGCGGGCGGCCGACGATATCCGCCTTGGGCAGCAATGTCCGCACCATCGGCGCGAGGCTTTCCGAGCCGAGGATCATCGTCTCCTCGCGGCCGCGGACATGGAGCATCCGATCGGTGAAGACGTGGCCGCGCTCCAGATCGGCGCCGAGCTGCGCCTCGTCGATCGCGGCGAAGGCGACGTCGCGCTCCATCGGCATCGATTCCGCGGTGCAGAGGAACCAGCGCGCGTCCTTCGGCAGGATCTTCTCCTCGCCGGTGATGAGGGCGACGCTCCTCTCGCCCTTCAGCTTCACCACCCGGTCGTAGACCTCGCGCGCCAGCAGGCGGAGCGGAAAGCCGATCATCCCGCTCGAATGGCCGCACATCCGCTCGACGGCGAGATAGGTCTTGCCCGTATTGGTCGGCCCCAAAATGGCCGTGAGGGGCGCCCGGGCGAAGTCGCTCATGACTGCTAAATCGGGTTTCGCGCCCCGGGTTGCAATGATCTGGATTGGCCCCTTCCGTCATCCCGGCGAAGGTCGGGATCTCGGCACCGGGTTTGTGGTGACAACGAGATGAGATCCCGGCCTTCGCCGGGATGACGTTATAAGGCGCGTTGCGGGACGCGGGCGCAGACCCTAGGCTCCCGCGATGGACGTCTACCTCCCGATCGCCGGCCTCTCGGTCAATGCGCTGGTGATCGTCGCGCTCGGCGGCGTGGTCGGGCTGCTGACCGGCATGATCGGCGTCGGCGGCGGCTTCCTGACCACCCCGATCCTGATCTTCTACGGCATCCCGCCGGCCGTCGCCGTTGCTTCGGCGACGACCCAGATCACCGGCACCAGCGTCTCTGGAGTCCTCGCCCACCGGCGGCGCAAGGGCGTCGACTATCGGATGGGCGGTGTCATCATCGTCGGCGGCCTGCTCGGCGCGCTCGCCGGCGGCGGCATCTTCCGCCTGCTCCAGGACATGGGGCAGATCGATACCGCCATCTCGATCCTCTACGTCGTCCTGCTCGGTTCGATTGGCGTCATGATGGCAAAGGAAGCGGCGACCGCGCTCGACATCATCAGGCCTAGGGCCGGCAAGAAGCCGCCGCGGCGCCACAACCCGCTGATCGCCTCGCTGCCGATGCGCTGGCGCTTCTACCAGTCCGGCCTCTACATCTCGCCGCTGGCGCCGCTCCTGCTCGGCTTCGGCGCCGGCATGCTGACCGTGCTGCTCGGCGTCGGCGGCGGCTTCGTGCTGGTGCCGGCGATGATCTACATCCTCGGCATGTCGGCGCAGGTGGTGGTCGGCACGTCCCTGCTCCAGATCCTCGCCGTCACCGCCGCCACCACGATCATCCATGCGACCACCACCAAATCGGTCGACATCGTCCTCGCCGCCTTGCTCCTGCTGGGCTCCGTGATCGGCGCCCAGCTCGGCGCGCGCCTCGCCCAGAAGGCGAAGCCGGAGCTGCTGCGCATGTTCCTGGCCATCATCATCCTCGCGGTGGCGGTCAGGATGGCGATCGGCCTCGGCTGGCGGCCGGAGGAAATCTACACGGTGCAGCTGCTGTGAGGCGCGGGCCGGCGCGCCTCCTCCTGATCGTCGCGCTGCCGTTCGCGCTTGGCGCGGCCAAGCCCCGCCTCGTGCCCGACGTCTCGGAGAACCGGATCGAGATCCAATATTCGTTTACCGGCGCCGATCTGCTGCTGTTCGGCGCCATCCTCTATCCGGGCGGCCGCGTGCCGACCGAACAGGCCGACATCGCCGTGGTCGTCAAGGGGCCGCTCCAGCCCCTGGTCGTGCGCGAGAAGAAGAAGGTCGCCGGTATCTGGATGAATGTCGAGAGCACCCGCTTCCGCTCGGCTCCCTCTTTCTACGCGGTGGCGTCGTCGCGGCCGCTCGGGCAACTGGTCGACGAGCGCGCCGCCGCCATTTACGAGCTCGGCCTCCAGAATCTGCAGCTCTCGCCGGGGCCGGGACAGCCCGCCGACGTCCAGCGCCGCTTCGAAGCCGGCTTCGTCGACCTGATGCAGCGTCGCCACGTCTATGTGGAGGACCCGCACGGGGTGCAGATCACCGACGGCGTCCTCTATCGGGGCCGCGTCACCATCCCGGCGCAGGTGCCGGTCGGCAATTACACGGCCGAGACCTTCCTCATCAAGGACGGGCGAGTGATCGCAGGCGCGGTGCGCGACATCCGTATCGAAAAAAGGGGTTTCGAGCGCTTCGTCGCCAAGGCCGCCGTGCGCTGGTCCCTGGTCTACGGCCTCGTCGCGGTCGCCCTTTCGCTGCTGTTCGGCTGGGGCGCCGCCGTCTTCTTCCGCCGGGGTTGAGGCGGAGGACCACGCGTAAATGGCGGGGCATCGCCGCAAATCAGTTGTTTACCGGTCGGCCTTATAGCGGCGTTCGCGGGTCAACAGGGAATGCGGCGACGCCATGACGGACATGATCAACTTCCAGAACCTCCCGAAGGTCGAGGAAGCCGAAGAACTCGCTCCGACCATTCGCCCGGTCGTGCGCCGCGCGCCGCAGAGCGGGCCGATCGGCCGCGTCGTCCAGGTCGGCGGCGGCTCGGGGCGGGTCGAGCTCGAAGTGGGCCGCCTCGCCGAGGTGTCTCGCGACCCCGATCCCAGCATCGCCCTCTCCGGCCAGGTCGGCGGCAATATCAAGCTCGAGGCCGGCTCGCGCTGGCTCCTCGCCAACGTCCGCAACGTCAAGCTGCACGACGGCGAAGGCGGCCTGGTCGTCGCCGAGATCGATTTCCTGGGCGAGGGCGAGGAGCAGGAGCAGACCGGTCGGCTGGTCAATTTCCGCCGCGGCATCACCGGCTATCCGCCGCCGGGCGCCAAGGTCTTTCCCGTATCCGGCGACGACATGAAGCAGATGTTCGCCGCCGACGAGCGCGCCCATATCGAGATCGGCACCGTCTATCCGACCACCGACGTCCGCGGCGCGCTCTATGTCGACGCCCTGCTCGGCAAGCATTTCGCCCTGGTCGGCTCGACCGGCACCGGCAAATCGACCTCCGCCGCCCTGATCATGCACCGCATCTGCGAGCTCGCCCCCGAGGGCCATATCGTCATGATCGACCCGCACGGCGAATATTCGGCGGCGTTCAAGAGCGTCGGCGAGCTGTTCAACGTCGAGAACCTCGCCATGCCTTATTGGCTGATGAACTTCGAGGAGCATTGCGAGGTCTTCGTCACCACCAGCGGCGCCGAGCGCCAGCGCGACATGGACATCCTCGCCAAGTGCCTGCTCCAGGCCCGCGCCAAGAATCGCGCCGCCGAGGGCATGACCAAGCTCACCGTCGATTCGCCGATCCCTTATGCGCTTTCGGACCTGACCAGCGCGATCGCCCACGAAATGGGCCTGCTCAACAAGGCCACCGACACGGCGCCCTTCATGCGGCTCAAGACCAAGATCGACGAGCTGAAGGCCGATCCGCGCTATCATTTCATGTTCTCGGGCATGCTCGTCGCCGACAGCATGACCCATTTCGTGTCGAAAATCTTCCGCCTGCCGGCCAAGGGCAAGCCGATCTCGATCGTCGACGTGTCGGGCGTTCCGTCGGACATCGTCTCGGTGGTGGTGGCGGTGCTGTCGCGCCTCGTCTTCGATTATGCGATCTGGTCGCGCAACGAAGTGCCGCGGCCGGTGCTCCTCGTCTGCGAGGAGGCGCACCGCTACATCCCGTCCGACAAGACCTCGACCGGCCAGTCGGTGCGCAAGATCCTCGAGCGGATCGCCAAGGAAGGCCGCAAATACGGCGTGTCGCTGGGCCTCATCACCCAACGCCCGTCGGACCTCGCCGAGGGCGTGCTCTCGCAATGCGGCACGATCATCGCGATGCGTCTCAACAACGAGCGCGACCAGCATTTCGTGAAATCGGCCATGCCGGAAGGCGCGCGCGGCTTCCTCGATGTCATCCCGGCGCTTCGCAACCGCGAATGCATCGTCTGCGGCGAGGGCGTCTCGATCCCGATCCGAGTCGCCTTCGACGATCTCGAGCGCGACCGCCGGCCGGCCTCGTCCGATCCGCTCTTCTCCGAGCTCTGGCGCCAGTCGGGCGAGGAGGAAGCGATGGTCAGCCGCGTCGTCAGGCGCTGGCGCAGCCAGGGGCGGTAAGCGGCGCCCACCCGAGTGACACCGGCTCCGCCGCCAGGCTAAGAGCCGGTCCGATGACGATCGATCGAACCCCCGCCTGATGCGCTGCTTCAGGGATGCGCGCCAGCTTCTCCACGCGCCCGCTCAGGAGCTTCATAACGGGAGCTTCGTACCCTTCGCCGAGCATCCCGGCCGCGCGCAGGCGATCCTCTCCGCCATCGGGCCGACCGAGCCTGCCAGCGACCATGGCGAGGCGGCGCTGCTTCGTGTCCACCCGTGCGACTATCTCGATTTCCTGAAGAGCGCCTTCGCCGACTGGCGCGCGGCCGGCCGCCCCGGCGATGCTGCGGGCTACGTCTGGCCCGTGGTGCGGCGGCGGCCCCTCCGGCTGGAGCGGATCGACGCCCGCCTCGGGCGCTACAGCATGGATGCCTCGACTCCGGTCGCGGAAGGAACCTGGGAAGCGGCCTATTGGTCGACCCAGACGGCGCTCTCCGCCCTCGACGCAGTGCTGGCGGGAGACCGCGCCGCCTTCGCGCTCTGCCGCCCGCCGGGCCATCATGCCGGCGCCGATTATATGGGCGGCTATTGCTATCTGAATGCCGCCGCGGTCGCGGCGCAGGCGGCGATCGATGCCGGCCGCCGCCGCGTCGCCATCCTCGACATCGACTATCATCACGGCAACGGCACCCAGGACATCTTCTACGGCCGCGGGGACGTCCTGTTCGTCTCGATCCATGCCAACCCGGCGACCGACTATCCCTTCTACTGGGGCCATGCGGACGAGCGCGGCGAAGGGGCCGGCAAAGGCGCGACGCTCAACCTGCCGCTGCCGCGCGGCACCGATATGGCGGGATTCGGCCAAGCGCTCGACGCGGCGCTGGCGCGGATCGCCGGCTTCGCCCCCGACCTCCTCCTCTGCTCCTACGGCGCCGACACCTTCGCCGGCGACCCGATCAGCTTCTTCCGCATCGAGACCGCCGATTATGCCGTGATCGGCCGCCGCATCGCCGCACTGGGCCTGCCGACGCTCTTGCTGATGGAGGGCGGCTACGCGATCGACGCTCTCGGCGCCAACGTCGCCTCTTTCCTGTCAGGCTTCTGAAGGCAGGACGAGCGGCGCCCGCGCCCGCGTCCGCTCGAAGGGGGACCGAAGCTGCCGCGCAAGGCTGGCGGCGCCATCGTCGAATTCATCGCCCAGACCAAGCCGGGTCGCGACGAGGGCATCGCGCGGCAGGAAAAGACAAGTGCCGAACAGCCGGTCCCACAGGCTTACCATGTCGCCATAATTGCTGTCCGTTTCCCGTTTCACGCTCGAATGGTGGACGCAGTGCATCGCCGGAGTCACGATCAGCCAGCGCAGCCGCCGCTCCAGCCGATCCGACAGCCGGATATTGAGATGGGTCCAGAGCGCGAACAGCACCGAGACCGTCTCATAAACGACGAGCGTCCGCGCATCGAAGCCGAAGGCGATCGTCACCGCCGCCAGCAAGGGCCCGATTATGGCCAGTTCGAGCGGATGATTGCGGAAGCCGGTGGAGAGATCGAGATGCGTGTCGGCATGGTGGACACGATGCACCCGCCACAGCAGAGGCACGGCATGCGAAAGGCGATGGTTCGCATAAGTGGCGAAGCTGCGCAGAAGCAGGGTGGCGACGATCACGATCGGGACGGGAAGGGCGACGAGGTTCATCAGCCCGATCTGGTGCCGGGCTGCCCACCCCGCCGAGACCACCGTCGAAACCGGCAGGACGACGGTGAGCAGGGCGTTGATCAGCCCCATGCCGATATTGCCGCCGAGGCGGCCGGGCGGCCCGGCGGAATCCCGGCGAAGCGGCCACCAGGCCTCGGCGGCGGCCAGCACCAGCAGCGATCCGCAAAACGGCAGCGCCTTGATCAAGCCGATTGTGGAGGCGGAGAATCCGATCAGCATGGCCGGTTTCGGCTCGCCATCCGGATTTTCGTCTTCAAGGTCCTTGGCATCGTCGCCGCGCTTTTCTATCGGGGTTGCAGCCTCTATCGCAGGCTCGTTCGGCAAGACAATGGGAGAAACCGATGAATCGAATTCCGGCTTTGTTGCGGTACCTCGGTGCCTGTGCCCTCGCGACGGTTGCGGTGGAACCGGCAATGGCCGGCATCGTCACTCCCACGCCCGGCCCGATGATCGGCGCCGGCGCCCCGGTTTTGGCGGTCTTCGCCGCCGGCTATTGGTTGATTCGCCGGCGCCGGCGCGGCTGACGGACGGCTCCCGGCGCAAGGGAAGGCCTTCGTGGCGACATTGTCGACGCCGCGGCCGTCCATAACGGGCGTCGGCGGACGCATCGCACGGTCTCGCCTCTTGTTCTGGTTGGTCGCTCTGGCGTCGCTCAACGCGTTCGCCGGTATCGCCATCCAGACCGTCGCCGAGCATGGCGTGGACTATGCGCTGGCCGAATTGTTCGGGGTCAGCGCGATCGTCTGGACCGCCCTCGCCGCTTCCCTAGCCCTGCTCGATCGCTGCGGCAGCGACGCGATCGTGCGGCGCGGCGACGGACTGGTGGCAGCCCTGGTCGTCGCGGTTGCGCTCCTGCCCGTGGCGACGGCCAGCGCCATCGCCCTCACGATCCTCGCAATCCATATGATCGCCACGGGCGCGCCGCGCTCGGCGGAGCGCCGCGCGGGCGTCATCGCTTTGGCGATCACCGGGAGCCTGATCTGGGGGCGGCTGCTGCTTGCTTTGTTCAGCGGGCCGATGCTGGGCCTCGACAGCTGGCTGGTCGGGCAGGTGGCGGGCGCCGCCCAGAGCGGCAACGTCATCGCGCTTGCCGACGGAAGCGGGCGGATCGCCGTCGCGCCGGGCTGCTCCTCATGGCAGGGCATGTCCCTCGCCTTCGTGTTCTGGGCGACGGTCAATCAATGGTTCCAGGTGCCGCTGAGCTGGCGCGCCGCCGGCTGGTGCGCCGCCGCGCTTGCGGCGACGATGGCGATCAACGTCGCGCGGATCAGCGCGATGGTGCTGTTTCCCGCGCATCTGGAGGAGATCCACCACGGTTACGGCTGGCATCTTTCGATGTGGCTGACCCTGGCGGCGGTCTGCGCCCTCTGCCTCTATGGAGCGCGGCGTGAAGTCTTCGGCCGTTAATTCCGCTTTCGCCCTGCTGCTGGCGGCGAGCCTCGCCGGCAAGCTGCTCGCCGAGAGGCGCGCGCCCGAGCCCGACCGGAGCCTGTTCTATGCCGAGGCCGCCGGCCTGCTCCGCCAGAACGGCTTTGACGTCAGTCCGGAGCCGCACCGGTTCGAAATATTGCTGCGGGCCCGGAGCCCCGGCTGCACCCTGCTGGTGGGCGATTATACGCCCTACGGCACCTTCGCCGAAGCCTTCCGACAGCTGGCGGCCCCGGTGGGGCCCCTGCGCTTCGCCTGGCGCGGCCGCAGCTATGAGCGGGCGCCGAAGCTGCGGCCGCTGCTCGAATATTACGGCCAGCGCGAGCTTCGCCGTATCGGGCTGGCGACGGCGCGGACTCCGATCGTCGCCTTTGCCGCTTCGCCCGGCTGCGACCTCAGCCGCATCTCTTGGCAGCGACTCGCGATTCTGCCCGGCTGACCGTCTTGCCGCCCGCCGATGCGCGCGCGATAATGACCTCCATCGGAGATGCGTGATGAGACATTGGCTCCCGCTCCTGTCGCTTGTCGCGGTTGCCTGCTCGTCGCAGGCGCCGGCGGCGGGGAGTCTCGCCATCGACCGGCCGGAGACGAAGACCGACCAGCTGCTGATCGTCTCCAGCCCCGCTTTCGCCCATGGCGGGCCGATTCCCGCCCGCTACAGCGCCTATGGCGCCAATGAGATGCCGCCGCTCGCCTGGTCGGCTCTGCCTTCCGGCACCCGAAGCCTGGCGCTCCTCGTCGAGGATCCGGACGCGCAGGCGCCGCAGCCTTTCGTCCATTGGGTGGTCTGGAACCTCGTCCCGGCCGCCGGGGGGCTGCCGCAAGCGTTCGCCGCCGTCGCGCAAGGGAAGAACGGGGCCGGTCGTGCCGGCTGGTCCGGCCCCCATCCGCCCGACACCAGGCCGCACCATTATCATTTCGAGCTCTTCGCCCTCGACACCAGGCTCGATCTCCCCGCCGATACGGACCGCGACCGCCTGGCGGCGGCGATGAGCGGCCATGTCGTCGGCAAGGGCCAGCTGGTCGGCGTTTTCGTGAAGCCGAAAGCACGATAGGGCTGGCTGCCGTGGAGGTGGAGATGAAGGGACGAAGGCTTGTCGCGGCCGTGGCGGCCATGTTCATGCTCCTCGCGATAACGCCAGCGGGGGCGGCGAGCGACGCCGCCGGAATCTGGGCCATCCGTTCGGGCGGACGGACGCTCGCGCTCATGACTTTGCGGCACGATGTCGCATTGCCGGGCGGCGGCTGGAGCGCCGATCTCCTCCGACCCGTCGGCACTGCCTTCACGCAGAGTCACATGGCTTTCGGCATGTCGGCGGTGCCGGAGCATCGGAGGTTGCGTTCGATCGGAGTTGCCGGAGGGGCGATCGAGCTCAAATATGTGGACCCCAAGCCGGACCAGGCGAATGATGTGATCGTCCTGACCGCTCTCGGCCAGGGATTGGCGACGTGGAGCTTGAAGGGAGCGCCCATCGAGCCGCTCCTGCTTGTTCGCGCGAGGCCCGGCGAGAAGCTCGACTTCCCGTGGGATCGCGGACGCGAATATGCGCTCGACGAGCCATGGCCAAGCAATCCGGAGATGACGCGGCTGTTCGACGAGGATCAGGGGGCCCGCAAGGACGGTCTGCACATAGACTGGTCCGTCGTCGGGCCCCAGGACCGGGCGCGGCGGGAGGCGGCGCGGCGGCTGCTGGACGCCGGCGCATTGCGCAGCGGCGAGGATTTCTGGCACGCCGCCTTCGTCTTCCAGCATGGCGACAAGCCGCAGGATTATCTGCTGGCGCACAATCTTGCGGTCATCGCCGCGGCCAAGGGCCGCCGAGACGCACCGTGGATCGCGGCCGCGTCGCTCGACCGATATCTCCAGGCGATCGGACAGAAGCAGGTCTACGGCACGCAATTCATGATGCGTCCGGGCCAGCCGGCGACGCAGGAGCCCTACGACCGCAACGCCATCTCCGACGCTATGCGCATGGCGACCGGCGTGCCGCCGCAGGCCGAGCAGGAGAAGCGGCGAGCCGAGTTCGACCGGGAATCGGCGGCCCCGGCGCCGCCCAGGCCCTAAAGCTTCCCGGTCAGCTCGGGCACGATCTTGAACAAATCGCCGACCAGCCCGAGGTCGGCGACCTGGAAGATTGGCGCTTCCTCGTCCTTGTTGATGGCGACGATGAGCTTGGAATCCTTCATCCCGGCGAGGTGCTGGATCGCGCCCGAAATGCCGATCGCGACATAGACTTCCGGCGCCACGATCTTGCCGGTCTGGCCGACCTGATAATCGTTGGGCGCATAGCCGGCGTCGACCGCAGCCCGGCTCGCCCCGACCCCGGCGCCGAGCTTGTCCGCGAGCGGTTCGAGCAAGGCATGGAATTGCTCCGACGAGCCGAAGGCGCGGCCGCCCGAGACGATGATCTTCGCGCTGGTCAGCTCGGGCCGCTCGGACGCGGCGATCTCGGCGCCGACGAAGCTGGACAGGCCCTTATCGCCGGTGCCGGACACGTTCTCGATCTCGCCCGATCCACCCTCGGCCGCCGCCTTCTCGAAGGCGGTGCCGCGCACCGTCAGCACCTTCTTGGCGTCCGACGATCTCACCGTGGCGATGGCGTTGCCGGCATAGATCGGCCGGGTGAACGTATCTTCGCCCTCAATGCCCATCACGTCCGATATCTGCATGACGTCGAGCAGGGCGGCGACGCGCGGCGCGATATTCTTGCCGGTGGTGGTCGAGGGCGCGACGAAGGCGTCGTGGCCGCTCATCAGCGCGACGATGAGCGGCGCGACATTCTCCGCCAGCGCATGGGCGTAGGCCGCGTCGTCGGCGACATGGACCTTGCCGATTCCCGCGATCTTCGCGGCAGCCTCGGCGACCGCGCCGACATTCTCGCCCGCGACGAGGAGATGCACCTCGCCCAGCTTGGAGGCGGCAGTCACCGCCGGCAGGGTGGCGTCCTTGAGGTGGCCGCCTTCATGCTCGACCCAGACCAGCGTCTTCATCCTACCACTCCCGCGGTCTTCAGCCTGTCGATCAGCTCGTCGACCGAGGCGACCTTCACGCCCGCCTGCCGCTTCGACGGCTCGCTCACTTTCAGAATCGTCAGCCGCGGCGCGGTGTCGACGCCGTAATCGGCAGGGGTCTTCTGGGCGAGCGGCTTCGACTTGGCCTTCATGATGTTGGGGAGGCTCGCATAACGCGGCTCGTTGAGGCGAAGATCGGTGGTGACGATCGCCGGCAGCTTCAGCTTCACCGTCTCGAGGCCGCCGTCCACCTCGCGGGTGACGCTGACCGCATCGCCGTCGACCTCGACCTTCGAGGCGAAGGTGCCCTGGCCCCAGCCGAGCAGGGCCGCCAGCATCTGGCCGGTCTGGTTCGAATCGTCGTCGATCGCCTGCTTGCCGAGGATCACCATCCCCGGCTGCTCCTCCCTGGCGATCGCGGCGAGGATCTTCGCCACCGCCAGCGGCTCGACCTCGTCGTCGGTCTGGACCAGGATCGCCCGGTCGGCGCCCATGGCCAGCGCAGTGCGCAAAGTCTCCTGCGCCTTCACCGGCCCGATCGAGATGGCGACGATCTCGGTGGCGACCCCCTTCTCCTTCAGGCGGATCGCCTCCTCGACGGCGATCTCGTCGAACGGGTTCATGCTCATCTTGACGTTGGCGAGGTCGACGCCGCTGCCATCCGCCTTCACCCGCGGCTTGACGTTGTAATCGATCACCCGCTTCACGGGCACCAGCAGCTTCATTCGTCCCTCCACTGTCCCTCTCCCTTGCAGGGAGGGATAATCGCTACGCCGCGTCCTTCACCGCGGCGACAATCTTTTTCGCGGCGTCGCCCAGGTCGTTCGCGGGGACGATGGCGAGGCCGCTGTCGGCAAGGATCTTCTTGCCCTCCTCGACATTGGTTCCTTCGAGCCGGACCACCAAAGGCACCTGCAGATCGACTTCCTTCGCCGCCGCGACGATGCCGTCGGCGATGATGTCGCAGCGCATGATGCCGCCGAAGATGTTGACCAGGATTCCCTTCACCGACGGGTCGGAGAGGATGATCTTGAACGCCGCCGTCACCTTTTCCTTCGAGGCGCCGCCGCCGACGTCGAGGAAGTTGGCGGGCTCGGCGCCGTTCAGCTTGATGATGTCCATCGTCGCCATGGCGAGGCCCGCGCCGTTGACCATGCAGCCGATATTGCCGTCGAGCTTGACGTAGGCGAGGTCGTGCCTCGAGGCTTCGACCTCCATCGGGTCCTCCTCGGTGACGTCACGCAGCGCTTCGAAATCGGGATGGCGGAAGGCGGCATTGGCATCGAAGCTCATCTTGGCGTCGAGCACGACCAGCCGGCCGTCGTCGGTCGCGACCAGGGGATTGATCTCGAGCATCGCGCAGTCGAGGTCGATGAAGGCGTCGTAGAGCTGCTTCGCCAGATTCTGCGCCTGGTTGTTGAGCTCCCCGTCCAGCTTCAGCGCGAAGGCGAGCGCCCGGCCGTGATGCGGCATGAAGCCCTGGGCGGGATCGATCAGGATCGTCGTGATCCGCTCCGGCGTGTCGTGCGCCACCGTCTCGATGTCCATGCCGCCCTCGGTCGAGGCGACCATCGCCACCCGGCCCGAACCGCGGTCGACGAGCAGAGCGAGATAATATTCCTTCGCGATGTCGACGCCGTCGGTGACGTAGAGGCGGTTGACCTGCTTGCCCGCCGGCCCGGTCTGCACCGTCACCAGCGTGTTGCCGAGCATCTCCCCGGCATTCGCCCGCACCTCCTCGACGCTCTTCGCCAGCCGGACGCCGCCTTTCGCGTCGGCGCCGAGCTCGCGGAACCTGCCCTTGCCGCGGCCGCCCGCGTGGATCTGCGCCTTGACCACCCAGAGCGGGCCGGCGAGCTTCTTCGCCGCCGCGACCGCCTCGTCGGGGTTCATGGCCGGATAGCCGGCGGGAACGGCGATGCCGCGTTTCGCGAGCAGCTCCTTGGCCTGATATTCGTGGACGTTCATGCCGCGCCTAAAGCACACGACCGGCATGATGCCAAGGGTGGGCTATCCCGCCGCGGCCGTCAGCTTGCGCCGGTCGAACAGGCCGAGCTGGTCCGCCTCGAAGCGGCCGATCAGCGCCGAATCCATCTCGTAAAGCGCGGCGAGCGGCGCGCAGCCGCGCCCGTCGCGCAGCAGCAGCCGGTTGAACCCGCGGTAGAATTCGCGCTTCTTCCAGAGGGCGGCGGCCTCCGCCTCGAACAGATCGTGGAGTGCCGCGCCGCCGAAGTCGCGTTGCCGGGTGAGGAGCAAAGCGGTCCGGATGGCGTCGGGAAGCGGCGACCCGGTTCCCGGATGGAAGAAGCCGCCGCGCGCGCCGAGCTTCGCCACGCGGGCGCCGCCGATCCGCCAATAGCCGCCGAAATCGCCGCCGAGCGCCACCGGCACCGAAGCGCTCTCCTCGCGCTCGGCCGCGCCGCCTTTCCAGCCGCGCGCCGCCACATAATCGGCGATCGCCGCGCCCGCCGCGACGGTGTCGACCTCCGGGCTGGGGCTGTAATCCACCCGTTCGACCAGCAATTCCCGGTCGCCGAACGGCGTCAGCGAGAAGAAGCCGCAGAGCTTGCCCTCGCTCAGGGTCGCGTCGACGATCACCGGCCGGTCAACCCGGTGCGGCGCGCCGAAGCGGCAGAACCAGCCGAACGAGCGTCGCCAGCCCAGCTCCAGCGTGGTCTGATGCGACCAGAAGCGGGCGTCGAGGGCGCCGTGGCCGAGGATCGTCTCGCCGCCCTGGAGGAGGAGGCTGCTGTCGCGCACCGCGACGATCTTGTCCTCGACGCGGATCTGCTCGGGCCGGAGGGCCTCGCGCAACGCCGCCTCGATCCGCTCGGGCGTGATCGCATGGCAGGCGAGCTTGAGCTTGCGGCTCTTGCCGGGGAAGGCAGTGTAGACCGAGTCCCAGCTCTCGACGATCAGGGGCGCGACCAGGTCCCGCTCTTCGTCGGACAGCCCCTCGTCGAACAGCAAGAGCGTCCTGCTGCCGCCAAGGCCTTCGGCTTCCGGGACGAGCAGTACCGGCACCTCCGGCCGCAGCCGCGCCATCGCCAGCGCGGCGAGGCTCGCCGACACGCCGCCGCCCGCGATCAGCAGGCCGTGATTGCGTCCCTTCACCATTGCGACAGCCTCTACCGCCCCGGCGCCCGCGACGCCATTGCCTCGCGGGCCCGAAGCCGCGCCAGCGTCATTTTGGCACTGTTTTCAGCGAAGTTCGTAACGCGGCCGGAACCTTGCCCCCGCTCGAGCGCGATTCGCCCAACCCTGAAGGGAGGCATTTCCTCGATCGCGGCTTGCGGCCCCCATGAACTTTCCCCATCGTGAGACGGGCGCGCAGCGCGTCGCGAGGAGAGCCGGGCTTGGCAAAATACGAGATTTGGGGCGATGACGGCGCCGGCAAGACGATTGTCCTCGCCTTCGCGAACGGCGAGATTCCGCAGGTCGGCGATACCATCCTGGTCCGCGGGGAGGTCCGGGACATCGACAAGGTATGGCGGCACCATGAAGGCGTACAGGTGACCAACCGCATCGGAGTAGGACCGCCGCCGCGGGCCTCGGGTGAGGGGCCGCGCAAGCCGGACTGACGCGAGCGCTCGAAAGCGCCGAAATCTTCCCTGCCGAGCCTTCCCTCGCGCGGCATGGCGGCGTAAGAACGGGACGTGAACGACGCCCCCGTCCGCAAGATCATCCACGTCGACATGGATGCCTTCTTCGCCTCGGTGGAGCAGCGCGACAATCCCGAGCTGAGGGGCAAGCCGGTCGCGGTCGGCGGCGGCGGCGCGCGCGGCGTCGTCGCCGCGGCCAGCTACGAGGCGCGCAGGTTCGGCGTGCGCTCGGCGATGCCGTCGGTGACGGCGCGGCGCCGTTGCCCGGATTTGATCTTCGTCCGCCCACGCTTCGACGCCTATCGCGCGGTCTCGCACCAGATCCGCGCCATTTTTCAGGACTACACGCCGCATGTGGAACCGCTCTCGCTCGACGAAGCCTATCTTGACGTCACCGAGGATCTGAAGGGGATCGGCGTCGCCACCAGCATCGCGGAGGAGATCCGCGCGCGCATCCGCGCCGAGACCGGCCTCACCGCCTCGGCCGGCGTTTCCTACAACAAGTTCATCGCCAAGCTCGCCTCGGACCAGAACAAGCCGGACGGCCTCTGCGTCATCCCGCCGGCGAAGGGCGAGGCGTTCGTGGCGACCCTGCCGGTCCGCCGCTTCCACGGCGTCGGACCCAAGACCGCCGAGAAGATGGCGCGGCTCGGCATCGAGACCGGCGCGGACCTGCGTGCCCAGAGCCTCGCCTTCCTGCAGCACCATTTCGGCAGCAGCGGCCCTTATTATCACGACCTCGCCCGCGGCATCTGCCACCGCCAGGTCAAGGCCGACCGCCCATACAAATCGGTGAGCGCGGAGGACACGTTCCTCGAGGATCTGCGCGAGGCGGAGCCGTTGCTTGCCGAGCTGGAGCGGATCGGCCGCATCGTCTGGCGCCGGATCGCGGAGAAGGGCCTGGCTGGCCGCACGGTGGTGCTGAAGGTCAAATATCAGGACTTCCGGATCGTCACCCGCTCCAAATCGCTGGAGCGGCGGGTCGGCGGCGAGACCGAGTTCCTCGACATCGGCGCGAGGCTTCTGCGCGGGCTGTTGCCGCCGCCCAGGGGCATCCGCCTGCTCGGCCTCGGCCTCTCCAACCTCGACGAGCGGCAGGAGGCGCCGGAGCCCCTGCTCCTGCCGCTCGACGCGACTTGAACTCGCCGCCGGCGAAGGTTTAGGTAGCGCTAACATAGAGGGAGGATGAGGATGCGGCCTTGGCCCATGCTGGCGGCGCTCGCCGCCGTCCTGGCGACATTCTGCGTGGCCCCGGCTTCGCGCGCGCAGGCCCCGGCTGCCGCCGCCGGGCACGCGCCCGCCTATCGCAGCTTCCGGGCCGCGATCTACGTCACCGTCCGCGACACGAAAGCGCTCGCCGACCGCGCCGTCTTCGACCGGCAATTCGCCCGCGTCTCCTCGCAGCTGCGCTTCGACAAGGTGTATATCGAGGCTTACCGCGACCACGTCTTCGCCACCGACGAGGAGCTCGAACGGGTCAAATCCTGGTTCCACGAAAAGGGGATCGCGACCTCGGGCGGCATCACTTTGGCGGCCGGCGGCGCGGGCGGCCAGTTCGGCACCTTCGATTACGAGAATCCTGCCGACCGCGCCGAATGCGAGCGCGCGGTGCGGCTGATCGCCCGCCATTTCGACCAGATCATCCTCGACGACTTCTTCTTCTACAATACGAAGAGCGACGCCGACATCGCCGCCAAGGGAACCCGCAGCTGGACGCAATACCGGCTCGATCGGATGCGGCAGATCGCCCGCGACTTCGTCCTCGCGCCGGCCAAAGCGGCCAATCCGCGCGTCCAGGTGATCATCAAATATCCGAACTGGTACGAGCATTTCCAGGGGCTCGGCTTCGACCTCGACCGCGAGGCGCAGATGTTCGACGCCATCTATACCGGCACCGAGACGCGCGACCCGGAGGTCACCGACCAATTGCTCCAGCAATATGAGAGCTACGAGATCTTCCGCTATTTCAGCAATATCCGCCCCGGCGCCAATCTCGGCGGCTGGGTCGACACGTTCAGCACCCGTGCCATCGACCGCTATGCCGAGCAGCTCTGGGACACGATCTTCGCCAAGGCGCCCGAGATCGTCCTGTTCAACTGGTCGCCCATGGCCGAGATGCGCGAGGCGAATGCCGGCGAGCGCGCGCAATGGGCGGGACGCCGCACCGGCTTCGACTGGGATACGATCCAGCGCCAGTGGCGCGCCTCCGGCGGCGCCGATCCCGGCCCCGGCTGGGCCCGCGCCGCCGGCGCCGCGCTCGACATCGCCGATGCCGCGGCAAGCCAATTGGGACGTCCGACGGGACTCGCCGCCTACAAGCCCTATCAATCCTCGGGCGAGGATTTCCTCCACAATTATCTCGGCAACCTCGGCATCCCGATCGAGCTGTCGCCGACCTTTCCGGCCGCGCCGAATATCCTGCTGACCGAAGCGGCGGCCGCCGATCCGGCGATCATGGCGAAGATCGAGGCGAAGCTGCGCGCCGGCGGCCGGGTGATCATCACCTCGGGCTTCCTCAAGGCGATGCAGGGCAAGGGGATCGAGGATGTGGCCGAATGGCGCGCCACCGGCCGCACGGTGCTGGTCGGCGACTATATCGACGGCTTCGGCGCCGGCAGCGGCTCCAGCCTCGACGCGCCGGGCGAGGCGCGCCGCCCGGTCCTGTTCCCCGAGATCCACTTCTTCACCAACGATTCCTGGCCGATCATCCGCGGCGTCGCCGCCGCCAAGGGCTTTCCGATGGTGCTGATGAACCATTATTCCAACGGCACCATCTATCTCTGGACGATGCCGGAGAATCTGGGCGACCTCTACAATTTGCCCGGGCCGATGGTGACCCGGATCAAGGATTATCTGACGCCCGATGCGCCGGTGCGGATCGACGCGCCCGACCATGTCGCGCTGTTCACCTACGACAATGGCGCCTTCGTCGTGGAGAATTACCGCGGCGACGAAGCGGCGGTGACGATCTCGCTCGCCGGCATGCCGACGCTGCGCGAGACGACCACCGGCGCGGCCCTGCAG
Organism: Alphaproteobacteria bacterium; assembly: GCA_028293025.1. Classification (GTDB taxonomy): domain Bacteria; phylum Pseudomonadota; class Alphaproteobacteria; order Sphingomonadales; family Sphingomonadaceae; genus Allosphingosinicella. The sequence continues at coordinate 43 of JAQGLF010000045.1, read as the reverse complement.
CCGCTGCCGGACACGCCGCCCGCCGGCCGCGGCCCGCCGCCGC
>JAQGLF010000004.1 GCA_028293025.1 Alphaproteobacteria bacterium | reverse complement strand
CGTGTCAGCATCAGCTTCGGCGGGGACGAGGAAGCCTGGGTGATGCACGGCACCACCGACGGGCCGCAGCTCGGCGACCAGCTCCGCCTCCTCACCACCAAGCTCGTCGCGCCGCATTGGGACCCGGCGCTGATCCAGCGCTACCGGGCGAGCGCGCTCGAAAATTACGATCTGAGCTTCGCCTCCGCCACCGCCCGCGCGTCGCGGGAGTTTTCCGGCCTCTCTCACAAAGGCGATTTGCGCTGGGCGCCGGAGGAGCGCGACGAGATCGCCCGCCTGACGCCCGACGATTTCCGGCATTTCTTCGAGCCGGTGCTGGCGGACGGCCCTGTCGAAGCGGTCGTGGTCGGCGACACGACGATCGAAAATGCGGTCGCGGCGATGCTGAAGACGGTGGCGGCCCTGCCCCGCCGGACCGCCGCCCCCGTCCCGCCCGCCTCGCTCGCGGTGCAGCCGCCGGTGCCGAACCCTGTCCCCGCCGGCTTCACCCACAATGGCGATCCGGGCCAGGCCTTCGCGATGATCGGCTGGTCGACCTTCGGCGGCCCCGGCGGCATCCGCGAGCGCCGCGCGCTGAGCCTCGCCGCCAATATGGCCCAGCAGCGATTGTTCGAGCGGCTGCGCAACACCGAAGGCGCGACCTACACGCCGACTGCGGGGACCAACGCCTCGCAGGATTTCCCGGCCTGGGGCATCTTCTATGCGGGCGCGGAAGTGCGGCCCGAGCGGACCGACCTGTTCTTCCGGACGGCGCGGGCGATCGTCGCCGAAATGGCGGCGAAGCCGGTGACGCCGGACGAATTCGCCCGCGCGATCAATCCGGTGCTGACCGGCCTCGAACGGGCGCGGCGCACCAATGGCTATTGGCTCGGTGCGATGCAGGAATGGTCGCGGCGGCCGGAGCGGATCGAGCAGGTGCGCAACCTCGTTTCCGACTACAAGTCGATGACGGCGGAGGAGGTGCGCAAGGACGTCGCCGCCTTCGTGACCGACGCGCCCGACTGGTCGATGCTGGTCCTTCCAGCCCGCGCTGCCGCACGATGATTCCCTTTCGTCGCAAACCGCTCTAGAATGTCGTCAGTGTCCTCGAACGCGATCCAGGCCGCATCGCCGCCGCCGCGGCGCCGGGAAGGCAAAGGGTGGAAGCCTTTCAGCCTGCGCCGGCAGCCTTTTTTCGACGACAAGAACCGCGCCTTCTGGATCCTCCAATCCTGCGGCTGGGCGGGCTATTTCCTGCTGCGCACCCTCTCGGGCATCGCCAATGCGATGGGATGGGAGTTCGTCCTCCACACCGCTTTGCTGACCGCCACCGGCTACTCGATCACCCTGCTGATGGCGGCCATGTACCGGCGGCTGATCCGGATTCGTCCGATTCTCACCTGGATCGTCTCCGTCGGCATCGTGGTGCTCGCCTCGGCGATTTTCTCGGCGATCGAGACGTGGAGCTGGGCGACCTTCCTCAGCCCCGGCTCGCGACCCGAAGGCGTGCAATTCTTCGGCTCGATCCTGCTCACCTTCTCGCTGCTCGTCGCCTGGTCGGCGCTCTATTATTCGATCAATTATTACCTGATCCTCGAAGAGCAGACCGACCGGCTGCTGCGGCTCGAGCACCAGGCGAGCGCGGCGCAGCTCGCCATGCTGCGCTACCAGCTCAACCCCCACTTCCTTTTCAACACCTTGAACTCCATCTCCACCCTCGTGCTTTTGAAACAGACCGAGCAGGCGAACGCGATGCTGAGCCGGCTCTCCTCCTTCCTCCGCTACACCCTGATCAACGAGCCGACCGCCCAGGTGACGGTCGCGCAGGAGGTGGAGACGCTGAAGCTCTATCTCGAGATCGAGAAAATGCGGTTCGAGGAGCGCCTGCGCCCGCGTTTCGAGATCGATCCGGCCGCGTCCAAGGCGCGCCTTCCCTCGCTCCTGCTCCAGCCCCTAGTCGAAAATGCGATCAAATATGCGGTGACGCCGTCGGAGGAAGGCGCCGATATCGACATTTCGGCGCGGCGCGCGGGCGACAAGGTGGTGATCGTCGTTTCCGACACCGGACCGGGCGCGGAAGACCATTGGGTGAAGGCGCAGCAGTCCACCGGCGTCGGTCTGGCCAATATCCGGGACCGTCTGTCGCAAGCCTATGGCGCCGAGCAACGTTTCGATACTGAATCGAACAAGGAGGGGGGCTTCCGCGTTACCATCGAGATTCCCTACCAGCTTGAAGTTGCCGAGGAGCCGAAATGACCATCCGCACGATTCTCGTGGATGACGAACCGCTGGCCATCCAGGGCCTGAGGCTCCGTCTCGAAAAGCATGACGATGTCGACATCGTCGAGACCTGCTCGAACGGCCGGGAGGCCATTCGCGCGATCAAGACCGACAAGCCCGACCTCGTCTTCCTCGACATCCAGATGCCGGGCTTCGACGGTTTCTCGGTGATCCAGGGGATGATGGAGGTCGAGCCGCCGCTCTTCGTCTTCGTCACCGCTTATTCCGACCATGCCATCCGCGCCTTCGAGGCGCAGGCGGTCGACTATCTGATGAAGCCGGTCGAGGAGGACCGCCTCGCCGACACGCTCGACCGGGTGCGCCTGCGCCTTTCCGAGAAGAGGAGCGCGGAGGAAGCGGGCAAATTGAAGGAAGTGCTCGCCGAGGTGGCGCCGGAGGCGGCCGAGCAGGTCGCCAATTCCGAGGACGCGCCGCTGTCCAACCGCTACGAAAAACTGATCAACATCAAGGACCGCGGCCAGATCTTCCGCGTCGACGTCGACAGCATCGAGAAGATCGACGCCGCCGGCGATTATATGTGCATCTATACCGGCGACAACACGCTCATCCTGCGCGAGACGATGAAAGATCTGGAGAAAAGGCTCGATCCGCGCCGCTTCCAGCGCGTCCACCGCTCCTGCATCGTCAATCTCGACCAGGTCCGCCAGGTGAAGCCGCACACCAACGGCGAATGCTTCCTGGTGCTGGAATCGGGGAGCCAGGTGAAGGTGTCGAGAAGCTATCGCGACGTCGTGGCGAGGTTCGTGCACTAGGACAAGCCGCGTCCAGACAGGCATGGACTCGCATCTTTACGCCGCCTAGCTTCGCCCCGGAGCCGCCGCCCCGGGGGAATTATGAGCGTCGTTTTCCAGCGCTTTCCGGACCCTGACACCGAGCTGGAGTTCGTTCGCTCCGAGCGGATCGCTCGCGCCACGCCGATCCGGGCGCTGACCGTCATCGCGATTGCGACCCTCATCTCCTACATGATGCTCAACCCGCTGCATTTTCCGCGCGAGGGCGTGGTCGCCTATTCCGAAGCGGCGATCGTCTTCATCGTCCTGCTCGCCGGTCTGTTCTTCGCGACCCGTACCAGTTTCTACGTGGAGAAAGGCTGGATCGACCTGCCGATCTTCATCCTGATGTTCGCGGCCATGGCCTGGCTCACTTTCTCCCTGGCCGGTCAGGCGGCGGTGACCCGCTTCCCCTCCTTCGCCATGGCGTTGGTCCAGATGGGGATCCTGGTCGTGTTCGCGAGCCTCGCCTTCGCCGGCACGGTGCGGCTCTTCTTTCTGTGGTCGGCCGGGGTGCTTGCCCTGTTCGCCGCCTGGCTGTTCGCGCTCGACGCGCCGTCAATCTCCAAAATCTATGCTCTCACCAACTTCGGCACCTTCTTCCTGTTTGCCCTCTACTTCAACTGGGAGCTCGACCGCCGCGCCCGCAGCGTCTTCACCGCCAATGCCGAGCTCACCGCCGAGCGGAAGAAGACGGAGGAATTGCTCTACAACGTGCTGCCGCAGGAGGTCGCCGCGCGGCTCAAGGCGGGTGAGGCCGTGGCCGACGCCTTTTCCGACGTCACCGTCATCTTCGCGGACGTCGTCGGCTTCTCCAATCTCGCCCGAAAGCTGTCGCCCGGCCATCTCGTCAAATTGTTGAACGCCTTCTTCTCCGCCGCCGACCGCTGCGCCGAGCGCTACGGGGTCGAGAAGGTCAAGACGATCGGCGACGCCTATCTCGCCGTCGTCGGCGGCATGGCCTCGTGCGGCAACGGCGCGCAATGCGCGATCGCCTTCTCCCGCGATCTCATCGGCGAGCTGGCGGGGCTTGGCGCCGAGAGCGGTATCCTCCTCCAGGTGCGGATCGGAATCCATAGCGGCCCGGTGGTCGGCGGCGTGATCGGCAGCAGCCGGCTCGCCTACGATTATTGGGGCGACACAATGAACATTGCCAGCCGGCTGCAGGGCGCGGCGCCACCCAACGGCATCGCCGTGTCGGAGGCCACCTTCTATCAGGTCAAGGATGTGCAGGATTTCGCCGCCCCGGAGCCGGTCGTGCTGAAAGGCATAGGCGAAATGCTCGTCTACATCGCGCGGGTGGCGGGAGGAGAAGAGGAATGAATCAGGGCGCAAAGGCCAGGCTGTTTGTTTCGCTGCACGAGCGCGGCAACCCGCTCATCCTCTACAATGCCTGGGACGCCGGCAGCGCCAAAGCCGTAGCCGATGCCGGCGCGAAGGCGATCGCGACCGGTAGCTGGTCGGTCGCCGCGGCGCAGGGCTGTCACGACGCCGAATCGCTGCCGCTCGACCTCGCTTTGGCCAATGCCGAGCGGGTGGTGGAGGCGGTGGCCTTGCCGGTGACGATCGACTTCGAGGGCGGCTATGCGGTGGCGCCCGAGGCGCTGGCGGCGAACATGGCCCGCCTGGCCGCCACCGGCGCGATCGGCTGCAATTTCGAGGACCAGGTGATCGGCGGCGAAGGGCTGCATCCGGTCGCGCTCCAGGCGGCGCGGATCCGCGCCGCGCGGGCGGCGGTGGGGCCGGACTTCTTCATCAACGCGCGCACCGACATCTTCCTGAAGGCGAAGCACGATACGCACGACGGGGCGATGGTGGACCAGGCGCTGGAGCGCGGCCGTGCCTATGCCGAGGCGGGCGCCAGCGGCTTCTTCGTGCCGGGGCTCGCCGATACGGCGTTGCTCAAGCGGGTTTGCGACGCCTCGCCGCTCCCGGTCAACTTCATGGCCTTTCCGGGTGCGCCCGACCATGGCGAGCTCGCCGCCGCGGGCATTGCCCGCATCAGCTACGGGCCCTTCCCATACCGGCTGGCGCTGAAGGCACTGAAGGAGGCGGCGATGACCGTTTATTCTCGTGGCTAAGGTGACGGGGCTCGGCGGTGTGTTCTACAAGGTCGCCGATCCGGCGCGGACCCGCGCGTGGTACCAGGAGATGCTCGGCGTCGGCGGCAAATGGGGCGCCACCTTCCCCTGGGCGCAGGGCGATGCCGAGGCGTTCAGCCTCCTCTCCCCCTTCGCCGCCGACAGCGACTATTTCGCACCGAGCGAAGCGCAGTTCATGCTCAACCTGCGCATCGACGACCTCGACGGAATGATCGCCGCGCTCGAGGCGAAGGGCATCCCCATTCTCGGCCGCCAGGACGAGGATTACGGCCGCTTCGCCTGGATCCTCGACTGCGACGGGATCAAGGTCGAGCTGTGGGAGCAGAAGGGGCCGGCGCCCACGTCCTGACCGGTCAGCCGCGGCGGCGCCAGCCGAAGGCCGCGGCGGGCCCGCCGCCCGACTTCAGCACGTTCCTGCGGAAGAAGGCGGCGCCGAGCCGGACGGTCAGCCACACCCAGAGAAGCTGCCAGAGCAAAGCCGCGAGATGCGGCCAGAGCTCCGGCGTCTGGGCAGCGCGGGCGATCATGGTCAGCGGCGAGCTGAAGGGGAAGATCGCGGCGGCGATGCCGAACGGGCCGTTGAACCGCCCGGCCGCGATGGACGCGAAGAGGAAGATGAGCAACTGGGCCATCGTCACGGGCATCGAGAGCGTCTGCACCTCGCGGACGGTCGAAGCCTGCGAGCCGATGCCGAGGAACAGCGCGCCAAGCAGCAAATAGTTGGTCGCGAAATAGGCGAAGACGAGGAAGACGAAGACCGGCCAGCCCACCGCGGGCTCGGGGACGGCGCCGACGCTGTGCGACCAGATGTTGACGCCGATCACTGCCGTCAGCGTCCAGACCCCGACGCCGACCAGCGACACGCACAGCATCGCCCCCAGCTTGCCGAAGAAGATCGCGTCGATCGGGAGCGCCGCCGCGAGCACCTCGATGATCTTGCCCGACTTCTCCTCGACGAGATTCGAGAGCAGCATCGTGGCGAGAAACAGAGTGAACATGAACAGCAACGTCTGGCCGAGCCGCGCAGTGATGGAACGGGCCGTGGCGAGCGAGCCGGTCGATTCCTCCACCTTGACCATTTCGATCGAGACCGGAGGCACGCTCGTGCGGGCGTGGGCTAGCGCGCGCTGCTGCCGTGCGTCCTGGATGACCGCCCTCATCTGCCTCAGCACCTGACCGTGCTCGTCGATAGCGCCGGTGAGCTTTGGGCGGTCGACGCCGCCGGTCAGCACCGCAAGGATGCGCTTGTCCGGCGCGGTCAGCAGACGCTTCACCTGAGCGGGGGCCAAGCGGGCCGGATCGTCGCGCCTCAATTCGGGGAGATCGTAGGCGCCGAAGGCCGGCTCCATCCGGTCATAGGCCGCGCGTATCTCGGCGAATTCGGCCGGGCTCGCGATGACCGCGACGGTAGGCCGCGATTCCTGCTGCGCCATGTTGGCGCTGAGCGCGCCGAATCCGCCCGAAATCGCGATGATGAGGACGGGCGCCAGCAGGAACAGAATGAAGCTCCGCGAATAAACGGTGGCGACGAAATCGCGCCGGCCGATCACGAGCGCCGACTTGAGCAATTCCCTCATGCCACGATCTCCGTGCCACCGTGGTCGGCCATCTCGCGGGCGGCCTCTTCGCCGGCGATCGCCACGAAGGCTTCATGAAGCCCCGGACGCTCGATCGACAATTCCTCGATACCGGCGCCACCGTCGAGAAGGCCGCGCAGCAGCGGCTCGATGCCGCCCCGCGGCAATTCGAACTGCCACAGCCCCTGTTCCTGTCGGGCGTTTGCGGGAATCGTTTCGCGCCACGGTCCGTCCGCGGCCTTCGTCCTGAGGCGCACCTGCGGACGCAGCCGGTCGCGCGCGTCGGCGACGCTGCCCTCGAACTTGATCCGGCCGCCGGCGATGATCGCGATCCGCTCGCAGAGGCGCTCGGCATGGGCGATGACGTGGGTCGAGAAGATGATGGTGGCGCCGCCCGCCGCCTCGTCGCGGATCAACGTCTCGAGCCGGCCCTGGTTGATCGCGTCGAGGCCGGAGAAAGGCTCGTCGAGGACGATCAGCCTGGGCCGGTGGACGATCGTGCCGAGCAGCTGCACCGTCTGCGCCATGCCCTTGGAAAGGCTCTTGATCGGCTTGTCGACATAGTCGCCGAGGCCGTTGTCGCGCAGCAGCCCCTCGGCCCGCTCGCGGCCGACGCCGAGCGGCAGGCCGCGCAGCGCGCCCATGAAGGCGACCGCCTCCTTCGTCTTCATCGCCGGATAGAGGCCGCGCTCCTCGGGAAGATAGCCGACCAGCTTCGCCGCTTCGAGCGGATGGGCGCGGCCGAGGATGGTGCTGCTGCCCCGGTCGGGATCGATGATGCCGAGCAGCATCCGCAGGGTCGTCGTCTTGCCGGCGCCGTTCGGCCCCAAAATGCCGTAGATGCTGCCCTCCGGCACCGCGAGATCGATGCCGTCGACCGCGGCCTTGCCGTCGAAGGCCTTGAACAGGCCTTTCGCCTCGATTGCCAAACCGCCGACCACGAACTTTCCCCTTCCAATGCGGGTCTGTGGTAGCGAGCCGCGATGAACCAAGGCAAGGCCCCTTTGCGCCGGCGTCTGGAAGAAAAAGCGCGCGAGCTCGGCTTCTTAGCCTTCGGCATCGCGCGCGCGGACGCGGCGCCCGCAAGCGGCGCGCGGCTGCGGGAATGGCTCGCCTCGGGCGCCCATGGCGACATGATCTGGATGGAGGAGACGGCGGACCGCCGCGCCTCCCCCGGCGGCCTCTGGCCCGAGGTTCGGTCGGTCGTGTCGCTCGGCATGAGCTATGCGCCGGCCACCGATCCGCTGGCGCTGGCGGCGCGGCCGGAGATCGGCCGCATCTCGGTCTACGCCCAGGGCGCCGATTATCACGACGTGATCAAGCAGGCGCTGAAGGCGCTGGCGCGGTGGCTGGTCGCGGAAGCGGCATGCGACCTCAAGGTCTTCGTCGACACCGCGCCGGTGATGGAGAAGCCGCTGGCCGAGGCGGCGGGCCTCGGCTGGCAGGGCAAGCACACCAATCTGGTCAGCCGCAGCGACGGCAGCTGGCTGTTCCTCGGCGCCATCTACACGACTCTCGAGCTGGAGCCCTCGCCGCAGCCGCATCCGGCCCATTGCGGCAGTTGCTCCGCCTGCCTCGACGCCTGCCCGACCAACGCCTTTCCGGCGCCCTTCCGGCTCGATGCGCGGCGCTGCATCTCCTATCTCACCATCGAGCATAAGGGGCCGATCCCGGAGGAGTTTCGGGAAGCGATCGGCAACCGCATCTACGGCTGCGACGATTGCCTTGCCGTCTGCCCGTGGAACCGCTTCGCCGAGGCCGCCCGCGCCAACCGAGCCTTCCTGCCGCGCGCCGAGTTGGCGGCGCCGGCGCTCGCCGATTTGCTCGCGCTCGACGATGCCGGTTTCCGGCGCGTGTTCGCCGGCTCGCCGATCAAGCGGATCGGGCGCAACCGCATGGTCCGCAACGCCGCCATCGCCGCCGGCAATAGCGGCCGGCCCGAGCTCGCGCCGGCATTGGAGCAACTGATTCGGGACGAGGATCCGGTGGTGGCGGAAGCGGCGGCCTGGGGGCTGCGGCGGCTTGCCGGCTCGGAGTCCGAGAGCGTCTAGGGCTCCCGCGCCTTCGCCAGCGCCGCGACGCAGCTGGCGCGGTCGAAGTCGGTTCCGTCGGGCCGGCGCGCGTCGACATAGGTGACGATCGGCTCCCCGCCGCCGCGGGGCGGGTAGAGATAGGCGTCGAGGACGCAGGCGGCGCCCGAAAATTGGAGCTTGCGCGCCTGGCCCTCGCGAATGTCGAGATCGGGCTTGCCGAATTCCGTCTCTAGATAGCGCGCGGTGCGGCCGATCGCCGTCTCGAGGCCGGTGACGCCGTAAACGGGCGGCGCCGGCGGCTGGATGCGGCGGACGGCGGGAGCCTGCTGCCCCGCCGCGCTGACGCAGCCGGCGGCGAGGAAGGAGAGCCCGATCGCCGCATTCCTCGTGCTGAAGTCCATCCCCTTCCCCCTTTTCGCCAGATTGTCGAAGTCGCGCGGTTTAGGCCAGCCCGTTCCGGGCCGAAACGCCCCCGCGGGAAGCCGTCCCGTTGACCGTGCGCGGCACCGGCGGCTAGGGGCGGCCCTCCCCTTCCAGCGAAAGACCCTATTCGTGACCGATACCCGCCTCGACGTCCTCTGCATCGGCAATGCCATCGTCGACGTAATTTCCGCCACCGACGATTCGTTCCTGGAGCGCGAGGGGCTGGCCAAGGGATCGATGCGGCTGGTCGACGCCGACGAGGCGACCCGCCTCTACCGGAACATGGGTCCCGGCCGCGAGGTGAGCGGCGGCTCGGCGGGCAATACCGCCGCCGGCATCGCCATGCTGGGCGGCAAGGCGGGCTTCATCGGCCAAGTCGCCGACGACCAGCTTGGCGACGTCTATGCCCATGACATCCAGTCGATCGGAATCGAGTTCGCGACGCCGCGGCGGCCGCAGGCGGAGGCGCCGACGGCGCGCTGCCTAGTGCTGGTGACGCCCGATGCGCAGCGAACCATGAACACCTTCCTCGGCGCGGCGCAGAATCTCACCGTCGAGGCGATCGACGAGGCGCAGGTGAAGGACGCCGCGATCCTCTATCTCGAAGGCTATCTCTGGGATCCGGAACGGCCGCGCGCGGCCATGGTGAAGGCGATCGACATTGCCCACGCCGCCGAGCGCAAGGTCGCCTTCACCCTCTCCGACACCTTCTGCGTCGACCGGCATCGGGACGGCTTCCTGGATCTGCTCGGCCAGGGCCGCGTCGACATCTTGTTCGCCAACGAGGCCGAGGTGCTGGCGCTGACCGGCGAGGGCGATCTCGACACGGCCGTCGCGGCCGCCGCCGCGAAGGTGCCGTTGCTCGTCGTCACCCGCAGCGAGCATGGCGCGCTTGCGGTCGAAGGTGGGCGGCGGGTCGACATCCCGGCCGAGCCGGTCGCCAAGGTGGTCGACACGACCGGCGCCGGCGACCTGTTCGCCGCCGGATTCCTGTCGGGCCAGGCGCAGGGACGCCCGCTCGACGAGAGCTTGCGCATAGGCGCGATCGCCGCCGCCGAAGTGATCTCCCATTACGGGGCCCGGCCCGAGGCGGACCTCAAGGCGCTGGTGGCGGAGCGGCTGGGCTGACTTTCCCGTCATCCTGACGAAAGTCAGGATCCATGAACGCGAAAGCGATCTTCGAGCATGGCCGTGTTCATGGATCCCGGATCAAGTTCGGGATGACGGTCGGCGGGGGCGCCGACGGCCCCCCGCCCGCTCCGTCAACGCGTGCCCGGCACCGGCGGCTGGGTTTCGTCATAGGCTTCAGGCTCCGGCACCTCGACGAGGCCGCGGCCGACATGGCTCTTCCGATAGCCGTAGAGGAAGTAGAAAACCAGGCCGATGGCAGCCCAGACGAAGAAGACCAGCTTGGATTCTTTGTTGAGGCTGAGGAACAGCACCGCGCAGCCGATGATCGAAAGGGGCGCGACCACCCAGATTGCCGGCGTTCGGAACGGCCGAGCCCGGTTCTTGTCGCGTACGCGCAGCAGCATCACTCCCAACGACACGGCCGCGAAGGCAAACAAGGTGCCCGAATTCGAATAGTCTGCGAGCGTGCCGACCGGCAGGAAAGCCGCGCAGATCGCCACGGCGACGCCGGTCACGATCGTCACCACCCAAGGCGTCCGGAACCGCGGATGCACCGTCGAGAGACGCTGCGGCAGCAGGCCATCGCGCGCCATCACGAAGAAGATGCGCGTCTGGCCGTACATCATCAGGAGCACGACCGAAGGCAATGCGATCGTCGCGGCGAGACCGACCAGCCAGCCGGCCCACGGCGACGACACCTCGCGCAGCACGTAGGCGAGCGCTTCCTTGGAGCAGACGAGCGGCGCGTGCGCCGCGCCGCAGGATGCGCTGGCGTAAAGCTCCGGCGAGCCCTCCACGAAATATTTTCCGGTCGCGGGATCCATGAGCGGCTGCGCGCCAAACGAGCCGATCACGCCGCCCGCCACCAGCAGGTAGAAGACGGTGCAGATGAGCAGCGATGCGATGAGTCCGATCGGCACGTTGCGCTGCGGATTCTTGGTTTCCTCGGCCGCGGTGGAGACGGCGTCGAAGCCGACATAGGCGAAGAAGATCGACGCTGCTGCCCCCAGGACGCCGGTGCCCGATGAGTCCAAAGGATTGCCCCAGCCGCGTGGCGTAAAAGGGTGAAAGTTCGGGGTGTGTCCGAAGATCATCGGCACCGTCACGACGACGAACAGGGTCAGCGCCGCGACCTTGATGCAGACGAGCACGGCGTTGAAGGTCGCGCTCTCCTTCGTGCCGATCACGAGCAAGGTGGTGACGAACACGGTGATGAGCACGGCCGGCAGGTTGACGAAGCCGCCGATCTCTCCGCCCCGGAGGATGCCCCATTCGATCTTTGGCCCGACGGTGAGGGCGTGCGGCAGATGTATTCCTACCGAGTCGAGGAAGCCGACGATGTGGCCGGACCAGCCGACCGCCACCGCGCTCGCGCCGAGCGCATATTCGAGGATCAATGCCCAGCCGACGAGCCAGGCCATCAGCTCGCCCATCACCGCATAGGAATAGGTGTAGGCCGAGCCCGCGACCGGCACCATCGACGCCAGCTCCGAATAGCAGAGGGCGGCGAGCGCGCAGACCACGCCCGCGACGACGAACGACAGCATCATGCCCGGCCCCGCCTTCTGCGCGGCGGTGGCGGTCAGAACGAAAATGCCGGTGCCGATGACGGCGCCGATGCCGAGCATGGTGAGCTGGAACGCGCCGAGGGAACGGTGCAGCCCCTTTTTCTCGGCAGTGGCCAGGATGGCGTCCAAAGGCTTTACGCGCCCGAAAATCATGTCCGTCCCCTTTGGCTGGCGCGCTTTGGCGCCGTTCTCGTTGTGGGCCGGAAACCTAACCAGTTATTTCTGCCCCGCAAGCGCTAATCAGCGCGCCAGCATCGGTCCCAGCGGGCATCCGCCGAACAGGTGAATGTGGAGATGCGGTACTTCCTGGCCGCTGTTCATTCCCGCATTGGCGAGCAGGCGATAGCCCGGCGCGACTAGCCCCTGCGCGCGCGCGACATGCCCGATTGCGCGGACGAAGCCGGCGATCTCCGCGTCCGGGGCGCGCTCCGAAAAATCGTCCCACGAGACGTAGGCGCCTTTGGGAATGACGAGGATGTGGACGGGCGCCTGCGGGTTGAGGTCGTGGAAGGCGAGCGCATGCTCGTCCTCATACACCCTGCGCGCCGGGATCTCGCCGCGCAGGATGCGGGCGAAGACGTTGGTCTCGTCATAAGGCAAAGTGGCGTCGATCGGCATCTCTTCCTCCGCGACAAAACGCAACATGGGTTGGGGCGCAGCGCAAGCGGGTTGACCGCGGCCCGCGCCGCGCTACCACATGGGCCGATGCCAAGCGACACGCCCGACAGCCTGATTCCCTATGACGAGATCGTCCAGGAGGCGCTGCGCGCGGTCGTCGGGCGGGTGCTGGGCGAAGTGGAAAGCACCGGCCGGCTGCCCGGCGAGCATCATTTCTATATCACCTTCAAGACCGCCGCCGCCGGCGTCGAAATCCCCCGGCACCTTTCCGAGCGCTTCCCGGACGAGATGACGATCGTCATCCAGAACCGTTTCTGGGACCTCAAGGTCGGCGATGACGGCTTCGAGGTCGGGCTGAGCTTCAACCAGGCGCCGGCGCGGCTCGTCATTCCTTTCTCCGCGATCACCGGCTTCGTCGATCCGGCGGTCAACTTCGCCCTCCAGTTCCAGGCCCAGGTCGAGGAAGGGGGGCCGCAGGAGCACGAGCAGGCGGAGAACGACCATCCCGTCGCCGAGCCTGCCGACGACGGCTCCAACGTCGTCTCGGTGGACTTCAGCCGCAAGAAGTGACGCAAGCGTACCGGTCGTTCGCCGGGTGACCCGCCGATTTCCCCGCAACATGGGCCCCTCATGATCTCAGTCACAACCAGCCGCACCGAAACCGACAGCTTCGGCCCGATCGACGTTCCAAGCGATTCCTATTGGGGGGCGCAGACCCAGCGCTCGATCCAGAATTTCCCGTTCGGGCCGCGCGAGCAGATGCCGCCCGAAATCGTCCACGCTCTGGGCTTCGTCAAGCAGGCGGCGGCGCGCGTCAACGCCAAGCTCGGCGGGCTCGATCCGGAGCTGGCCGAGGCGATCCAGCACGCGGCGGGCGAGGTCGCGGGCGGCGTCCACGACGATCAGTTCCCGCTGGTCATCTGGCAGACCGGCTCGGGTACCCAGTCCAACATGAACGCCAATGAGGTGATTGCCGGACGGGCCAACGAGATCCTGACGGGCACCCGCGGCGGCAAGAGCCCGGTCCACCCGAACGACCATGTCAACAAGGCCCAATCCTCGAACGACAGCTTCCCGACGGCGATGCACATCGCCGCCGCCCGCGCGGTCGAGAACAGGCTGGTCCCGGCGCTGCAGGGCCTGCACCGGCGGCTGGCCGCGCAGGCCTCGGCCTGGGACCGGATCGTCAAGATCGGCCGCACCCATCTCCAGGACGCGACGCCGCTCACCCTCGGCCAGGAATTTTCCGGCTATGCGGCGCAGGCCGACGCCGCGATCGAGCGGCTGCGCGCGGCGATGCCGCGGGTGCTCCTGCTCGCGCAGGGCGGCACCGCCGTCGGCACCGGCCTCAACGCGCCGAAGGGCTTTGCCGAGGAATTCGCGGCCGAAGCGGCGCGGCTGACCGGCCTCCCCTTCCGCACCGCGCCCAACAAGTTCGAGGCGCTGGCCGCGCATGACGCGATGGTCGAGCTGTCGGGAATCCTCAACGTCATCGCGGTCTCGCTGACCAAGATCGCCAACGACATCCGCCTGATGGGCTCGGGGCCGCGCTGCGGGCTCGGCGAATTGAGCCTGCCGGAGAACGAGCCCGGCAGCTCGATCAGGCCCGGCAAGGTCAATCCGACCCAGTGCGAGATGCTGACCATGGTCGCGGCCCAAGTGATGGGCAATCACGTCGCGGTGACGATCGGCGGGCTCCAGGGCCATCTCGAGCTCAACGTGTTCAAGCCCGTGATCATCGCCAACGTGCTGCGCTCGATCGATCTGCTCGCGACCGGTACCGAAAGCTTCTCGGAGCGGGCGCTCGACGGGCTAGAGCCCGACGAAAAGCGGATCGAGGAGCTGATGAACCGCTCGCTGATGCTGGTCACCGCGCTGGCGCCCGAAATCGGCTATGACAACGCCGCCAAGATCGCCAAATACGCCCACCAGAACGGGCTGACGCTGAAGGAGGCAGGGCTCGAATTGGGGCTGGTCGACGGCGAGACCTTCGACCGGGTGGTCAAGCCCGAGAAGATGCTGGGCCGCTGAGCGGATGCGGGGGGCCCCGTTCCTGCTCCTGGCGGCCCTGCTCGCCGCCGCGCCCGCCGCCGCCGCTCCCCTGCCCCGTATCGTCACCCAGCCGAACGGCCGTCACCTGCTGAACGTCGACGGCGCGCCCTTCCTGATGCTCGGCGCCCAGGCCAACAATTCGAGCAATTATCCGGCGATGCTGCCATCAATATGGCCGGTGATCCGCCGGCTCCATGCCAACACGCTCGAAATCCCGGTCGCCTGGGAGCAGGTCGAGCCGGTCGAGGGCCGCTTCGATTTCTCCTGGGTCGACGCCCTGCTGCGCGGCGCACGCGAAAATCACGTGCGGCTGGTGCTGCTCTGGTTCGGCACCTGGAAGAATACCGGGCCCAATTACGCGCCGGAATGGGTGAAGACCGACACCGGCCGCTTCCCACGGATGAAGACCGCCGACGGCAAGACGCATTACGTGCTCTCGCCCCACGCGCGCAGCACGCTCGAGGCGGACAAGCGCGCCTTCGTCCGGCTGATCGAGCATCTACGCGACGCCGATCCGGACAATATAGTCATCATGGTGCAGGTCGAGAACGAGATCGGCAGCTACGGCCTCGCCCGCGACCATTCGCCCGAGGCGGACAGGCTTTTCCGCGGGCCGGTGCCGGCGGAGCTGGCACGCAAGCTCGGCAAGCGGCCTGGGACGTGGAGCGAAATGTTCGGCGACTTCGCCGACCAGGCCTTCGCCAGCTGGCACATGGCCCGCTACGCGGACGAGATCGCCGCCGCCGGCAAGGCGGTCAAGGACCTGCCGATGTATTGCAATTCGTCGCTCGGCAATCCGTTCGACGCCAAAGCGGCGTCGACGACGCCGAGCGGCGGGCCGCAATGGAACATGATCCACGTCTGGCGGGCCGCCGCGCCCCATATCGATCTGGTCGCGCCCGATATCTACAATCGCGACGCGCGCGAGGTCGCCGCTCTGCTCGGCTATTTCGACCGGCCCGACAATGCCTTGATGGTGCCCGAAACGGGCAATTCGATCGACCATGCGCGCTTCTTCTGGGAAGCGCTCGGCCGCGGCGCGATCGGCTATGCGCCTTTTGGCATGGATGAAACGGGCTATTCCAATTATCCGCTCGGCGCCAAGACGCTCGACGCGCCGACGATCGAGGCTTTCGCCTCCAAATACCGGCTGTTCGCGCCGATCGCGCGGACATGGGCGGGCATCGCCGCCACCCATCCGATCTGGGGCGCCGCCAAGGGCGCGGACGCGGCCGACCGCAGCACGGTCATGGGCCGGTGGAAGGTCACCGCCATGTTCGAGATGTGGGAGTTCGGCGAGCGCGACTGGACCTGGATCAAGAGCGATCCGCATCCAACCAAAGGCCAGCCGCTCGGCGGCGCCGTCGTCGCCCAGCTCGGGCCGGACGAGTTCCTCGTCTCGGGCTCCGACGCGCGCCTGCGCTTCAGCCTCGACAAACCGGGCGCGGGCGAGAACGGGACGATGCTGCGGGTCGAGGAAGGAACGTTCGACGCGACGGGCCGCTGGGTGATGCGCCGGGTGTGGAACGGCGACCAGACCGATTACGGGCTCAACTTCACGGCGGAGCCGGTGCTGCTCAGGGTGAAGCTCGGCACCTATCGCTGATAGGCGCAGACGCTGAAATCCTGCCCTTCCCAGCAGGCGGGGTCGCGGCGGGAGCGGCGCGCCGAGCCCCAGCGCGAATTGATCCCCGCGCCGGTGAGGCCGCTCACTTCCGCCTCGCCCGGCTTGATCACCGCGACCGAGATGCTGCCGATCTCGCCGAAGAAACGCCGCCCCCGCACCGGCTCGAGGCCGAACGAAGCGCCGCGGTCGGGCACGAAGCGGCACGGCCCCCGATAGGGCGCTTCCTCAGTCGCGATGACGCAGCGCGCGATCCGCGGCCTGGCATGCGCGGCCGCCGGAAGCGCGAGCATGGCGAATAGCAGCAAGGCGCGTTTCATGCCCGAAACCTACGCCGCCGGGGGCTTCAGCGGAAGCGGTAGTTGAAGCGCAGGCCGAGCGTGTCGAGGCCGGGATTCTGGCGGCCGAAAATCCGGCCATGGCTGAGATGGACCCAGCTGGCCTCGACCGAGGCGCGCGGCGCGAGCTGGAGACCGATCCCGAATTCCGGCTCGAACAGGAACCGCGAGCCGAACCAGATCCGGTCGGCGCTCGCATAGGCCGGACCCGTGTGGACGCCGATGCCGACGCCGGGGCGCAAATAGAATGTCCTGCCGATCCGCCAGCTGATCCCGGCCGCGGCGAAATGGGTGGCGCCGGCGCTGTTCACCGACACGAGGAAATGGGGCCGTGGCCCGCCGAGGGCGCGCAGGATCTTCGGGCCGCGCCAGCCGAGCTCGAAATCGGCTCCCCTCTCGATGCCGCTGCTGGTGACGATATTGACGTCATGCACGTAGACGCCGCCGAACAGCTCGTCGGCGCGTGCCGGCGCGGCCGCCAACAGGGCGACGGACAAAGCGGAGGCGAGCGTGATGGGGAGCTTCATGGGTGCCGGGAACCCGCTCCCTATCATGCGGTTCCGGACGCGGGAACCGTCGCCGCCGCTGCCGGGTTCAACCGCCATGAGCGATCTCCCGGAAACCCCCGGCGACGAAGCCGCACCCGGTACTCGGGGCACGGGCGAAAACATTTGTCGTCATTGCGGCGGCACGGGCGAGCATGACGGCACGACCTGTCCCGTTTGCGGCGGCACCGCAAGGTGATCGAAGGCCTCGCCGGCGGCTGACCCTAGCCGCCGGCCTGCCACGCCTTGATCGCCTCGTTCGGCGCGATCAGCATCAGCACGTTGAGCGTCAGATTGTCGCGGATGATCAACAAGGTCAGCAGCTCGAAGCCGATCGCCAGGGCCAGTGTCGCCCAGACCGGCAGCCGCCGGGCGAGGGCGAAGCCGAGCAGCATGAACGAGATGTCCGAGACCGAGTTGATGACGCTGTCGCCGGTATAGCCCAATGCCGCCGTCTCGTGGCGGTAGCGGTCGATGATGAGCGGGCTGTTCTCGAGCAGCTCCCACGACGCTTCGATGACGATCGCCGCGATCAGCCGATCGCCCGGCGGGTTGCGGCGCAGCACCAGCCAGCCGAGGAAATAGAAGAGGAAGCCGTGGATGATGTGGCTCGGCGAGTACCAGTCGGCGATATGCTGGCTGTTGTCGGGGCCCTGGACGGTCCCGACCCAGAGCTTGACCGTGCCGCAGGTGCAGATGGGCGGACGCCCCATCCACAGCAGGATCGCCGCGGCCACGGCCAGGATCGCGAAGGCGACGTACCAATAGCGGCGGGGGATGAGGGGGGCGGTCATGCCCCGGCCATGTCCAGGAGCGTCGTCACGGTGCGCCAGTTGCGGGCGGTGACGGGCGAGCCGGCAGCCCGGTCGATCAGCGACGGCGTCAGCTTCGACGCCCCCACGCCCTCGGGATAATGGAACCAGAGCGCTTCGCCGACCGCCTCGACCCGCTCGCCCACCGCCGCTTTGGCGGCAATCGTCGCGGCCGCGCCGGGCGCGAGCCTGCGCTTGGCGAGGCCGAGCAGGACGCGGTTCGGCTCCTTCTCGGCCGCGTCCGCGAACGGATTGCCGGCGACGATCGCACGCCATTCCTCCGCGGTGCGGACGATCACCGGCACGTCCAATCCAAATTTCTCCTCGATCGCGTCCTCAAGCGCGGCCTCTAGCGCCTCGCTTTTTCCCTTGGCTTCGGAGACGATATTGCCGCTCTGGATATAGGTTGCGGTCCCTTCCCAGCCGAGCGCGCCGCACAGGGCCTTCAGCTCCACCATCGGCAGCTTGCGGCCGCCGACATTGACGGCGCGGAGGAGGGCGATGAATTTTGCCACCCCCTACGGATGCTTGACGCGCGGGCGGCTGGCAAGCCAGTAGCGCACATGGAAAGCAAGCGCGTTCAAGCGACGGGGGCTCGTCTGTCCAGCCAGAGCGGGGCCAGAAGCTACGCGTAGCGATCGTGGAGAGGAATCCCTAATCATACCCCTCAGGACCAACGACTGCAGCTCGCCACATGTCATTAGATTAGCCAGCAACTTTAAATCTATGCCAGTAATCGGTCAAGTGACTCTGGAGGATGACTTCCATATCGGGTCACGAAAGCGGAACTCTAGAGCCGCCTCCCAATCATATACACGCGAATCATTGACCGAATCGCTCACGTATTGGAGCGCTGTTACACCATTCATGTACGATTCATTATCACATGCCTTCACACTAACGGGCACAAATGTTAATTCATTTCTAATACTCGCAGCCACGCGTGCATGACCATCTAATATATAAAATCTATGATTCACATAGAGAGCAGATATAGGATTTATTACATTGTACCCATTCGCAACGATATCGCTCCCGATGTTGTCTACCCGCTCTGAAGCTAGGTCGCGTATGCCCCGGGTCGGGATCATGTTCTTCGGGGAGACATACCTCGCTGGTAACTTAAGTGGATTTAACAAAAATTTCTGAATCTTCCGCACAACCTCGTCGAGAGAAGCAAGGGTGGTATCAATTACCAGATCATAGTTAGAAATATCATCTATGTTTACACCATAATACCGTCTAAAGCGGTCGACCTCACTAGTTCTGCGTGCAAGAATTTTGGAGGCCGCTGAAGTTTGGTTATAAGCTTCATCTATTCGGTTAGCCCTCAAGACTCGCCTAGCCGCTTCAAAATCTGAGATATATAGGTAAACTTTCAAAGTATTCTGTACAAAATGCCATCCAAGCCGCGCATCGACAAGAAGATCCCCTGAGGGAAGTCCCTTCATATAAGCATCGATCTCCTCATCTATTGCCGTATTTTTCTCAGCTATTTGATTCAACTCAAGAGTTGTAACACCTCTTTTTTTCGCAAGCTCGCGCTGTATGACACCTATGGAAAGTGGTTGTACGCCGATGATGCCGGCAATGCGTCTCGCAACGGTAGATTTCCCGCTACCGATATCCCCAGCGATGGTGATTCGAAGCGGCATCTGTTTTCCCTTATATGCAGTCGGTGGGACTCGCCCGTTCGACGCACCTTTTCCGTCGGTGTCAAGAGAACGGAACCACCTCCGCGGTTTGAGCCCTAGCGAACCTTTTCTGTCGGTCGCAATAGGGCCCCCTCTTCCAAAGTGGGTCCCATACAGGCCGACCAGCAGGCGCCTTCGCCACTGAATTCAACCATCGCATTTTTAAGCCCCCTTTGTGGTCATTATGCTTGACCAATTGAGATTGCCAAATCAAAAAAAGATAACCTCGAAACACGCTTTCGCGATTTGTGCGGCGCCGATGTTGATTGCCCCTCGGCGACGGTTTGGAGTACACTCGTAAGCTTCAATGGGGGAGAAGATCATGGCACGAACCTTTATCGGCGGCCTTGTCGGCGGCATTATCCTCTTCGTTCTCGGCTACGTCTTCTGGGCGACCCCGCTCGGCGACATCCCCTATAAGAACGCAAGCGATCCCCAGAATGCGGCGGTGCAGACGGCGCTGGCGCAGAATTTGAGCCAGACGGGGACCGGCGCCTACATCATCCCCTCCCACCATGGCGCCGAGGGCGCGGTGCTCTATGCGAAGGGGCCGATCGCCACGGTCTATTTCAACACCGCCGGCTTCTCGCCCGATGACATGTCGATGATCCTTCCCGGCTTCGTGATGGCGCTCGTCGCCGGGCTGCTGATGGCCTTCGGCCTCGCCGCCGTCGGCGGGGGCGGCAGAAGCTTCGCCAATCTGGCACGGATGGTCGTGCTCTATTCGCTCGGCTTCACCGCCTGGGAGTTCCTAGCGACGCCGATCTTCAACCATTTCGGCTGGGGCTATTGGATCTACGCCTTCATCGCCGAATCCGTGTCGCTGATCGTCGCGGGTTTGGTTGTGGCGCGCTGGTTCATGCCGCGCGGGCATGTCGCCGCAGCCGCGGCGGAACCGCCGGCCGCAGCCGCTACAGAAGGGTGAGGAACAGGTAGGCCGCCTCGAAGTCCCGCCGCCGCGCCGCCAGCGCCTGCGCGGCGAGCGGGTCCTCGCCCCAATGCTCGGCCTGCCACGCCTCGTCGAGCCTGGCCGCGGCCCAGGCTTCCTCCAGCCCGACCTCGCCTTCCGCCAGCGCCAGGGCGACGACGATGGAGCCCGAGACGGTGACGAGCGGCGACAGGGCGGCCAGGCGGAAGGCATCGCGCGCGGCGAACGCGCGGCCGAGGCGCTCGGCCGTCCCGTCTGGCTGGGGCCGGTGCATCACCCCCGACACGATCTCGAAATCGACGTCGTAGCGCCGGCGCGCCCAGGCGAGCAGGGGCCCCCATCCCTCCTCCTGCCGCCGCACCAGCGGCTCGGGACCTTCCGCGCGATAGCAGAGCAGGTCGCTCTCGCCATAAGCGGCGAGGCCGCGCGCGAAGGTGTCGGGATCGGGCACGACCCGGTCGATCGCGGCATTGGCGAGGCCGGTCAGAGTCAT
>JAQGLF010000360.1 GCA_028293025.1 Alphaproteobacteria bacterium | reverse complement strand
CGCAGCCAGCGCACCAGCCCCGACAATGCGATCGCCGTCACCAGAGCGAGGAAGAAGATCAGGATCGCGGTCACGATCTGGTAGATGAACCAGAGCGAGACCACCGTCCCGGCGGCGGCGAGGGCGAAAGCGGAGGGGCCGATTCCGGCCGGCCGGCCTTCCGGCGCTCCCCGATTCAGGACTTTCGGCTGGCGCATCTTCCCTCCCGTAGCACAAACTCCACGCGCCGCAGTCACACGGGACGAGAAAGGCGAGAGCCTTCCAAGCCGACATTCCCGGACCGGCTTCCGCTTATGTCCTCGACCGGCAACCACTCGCCGCCCGAAGCGCCCGACTTCCTCGCCGTCTCCATCAGCAAGGCGCAGAGCACGGCCTCGCGCAAATTGCCGGGTGCCGTGCCTGCGAGAACGTTGAGGAAATCCCGGCCCACGGCGGCGAACCAGTCGGGATGGTGCGAGCCGTCGGCCAGCGAAGGCGGGCAGGTCCAGCGACGGATGCCGCTCGAATCGTGGAGCATGACTTCGGCGCCGGCGACCTCGATGCTGCCGCGATCGCCGATCACGCTGACCGTGTTCGACCTTTCCAGGGCCGCCCAGGTGAGGTGGATATGCCCCTCGACGTCGCCGAACCGGATATCCACCCACGCGGTGTCCTCCACCGGCCAGCTGGGGACATGGCGCTGCTCCAGGCGGGCCGACAGGGAAGTCGGCGCGGCGCCGGCCCAACGGGCGACGCAATAAGCGGCGTGCCAGCCGTGATCGAGCAGGATGCCGCCGCCGGCGACCCGCGGATCCATCCGCCAATTGCCGCCGTCCGCGCCGACCGCGGCCGCCACGCCCGTCCTGCTCGTGTCCCAGGCCACCGAACGGACTGTGCCCACCGCGCCTTCGGCCAGCAAGGCGGAGACCTTGCGGCAGACCGGCGCCTCGAGCCAATTGTGCACGACGTGGACGGAGCGGCCCGCCGCCTCCGCCTTCCCGGCGATGCGCAAAGCATCGGCCGCCGAGATCGTCAGCGGCTTTTCGCACAGCACGTCGAGGCCCGCGTCCAGGGCTTGCTCGACGCAGGCGGCGTGGCTGCTCGGCGGCGTGCAGACATCGACGAAGTCCAGCCTCTCGGCGGCGAGCAGGGCCTCGGCGGCCGCATAGACCCGGCCTTCGGGCCGGGTGCGCAGGAACATCTCGCGCCGCGACGCGACCGAATCGGCGATCGCGACGATCTCGACGTCCGGCCGCTCCTCCCAGAAGGGCATGTGCCCGGCCGCGGCGACATGGCCGAAGCCGAGGATCGCGCCCCTGAAGGCGCGCGTCGTCACCGGAGGCCGAAGCGCCGCTCGACCACGACCAGCGCCTCCTCCAAGATGTCCAGGCCCTGCAACGCCTGCTCCTCGGTGATCACCAACGGCGGGTTGATGCGGATGTTGTGGGAATAGGCCATCGTGATCAGGCCGCGGCCGAGGCATTCCTGGAACAAGGCGAAGGTGATTTCGCGATCGAGCGGGACCTTGGTGGCGCGGTCGGCGACCAGCTCGACTCCGATCAGCAGGCCGCGGCCGCGGACGTCGCCGATGCAGGGATGCCGCTCCTGCATCGCCCGCAGGCGCTCCAACATGACCGCGCCGACCTTGGCGGCATTGGCGACCAGCGCCTCGTCGATGATCGCTTCGACCGCGGCGAGGCCGGCCGTCGCCGCGAGCGGGTTGCCGCCATAGCTCGACGAGCTTCCGCTCGGCTCGCCGAACGGCTTGGCCGACATCGCCTCCAGCGACGAGGCGACGCCGCTCAGCGGGAAGCCGCCGCCCATCCCCTTGCCCAAGGTCATCACGTCCGGGACCGTGCCCGATTGCTCGCTGGCGAACATGGTGCCGGTGCGGCCGAAGCCGGTCAGCACCTCGTCCGCGATCAGCAGAGCGTCGAATTCGTGGGCGATCGCCTTGACCGCCGGCAGGAAGTCGTCGGGCGGGATGACGTTGCCGGCGGTGCCCTGCATCGGCTCGATCAGGATTGCCGCGATCTGGTGCCGCGTCGCGGTCTTGATCATCGCGCGGAGATGCTCGGCGCAGGCGAGGCCGCAGCTGGGCTGCTGCAGATTCCAGGGGCAGCGGTAGCAATTGGCATAAGGCGCCATGTGCACGCCGGGCGCGCCGGGGCCCAGATTCTGGTGCGAGGTGCCGCCGAGGAACGGCGCCACGCCGCCGGTCTTGCCGTGGAACGCTCCCCAGAAGCCGACGAACTCATATTTGCCGGTGACCGACTTGGCGAGCCGCATCGCGGCCTCGACCGCTTCGGCGCCGCCCGAGAAGAGCTGCACATGGGTCAGCTCGGCGGGCAGCACGCTGCGCAGCAGGGTGAGGAAGCGCGCGCGATTCTGGGTGGTGAAGCTGCCGAAAGTGGCGCGGCCCAGCTGCTCGCGCAGCTTCTCCACATAGCGGGGATGGCCGTGGCCGAGGCTGCCGACGGCGATGCCGGCGATGAAATCGAGATATTCGGCGCCGTCGGCATCGACGATCGTGCAGCCTTGCGCATGATCGACGGCGATCTGCGAATAGAGCGCGATCGATTGCAGCCCCGGTGCCATGACCTGGGCCTCGGCGGCGAAGATCGCCTTCGATCTCGGCCCGGGGACGGGGCGCGGGTCGCCGATGGCGGCCCTTGCGGAAGAGGTTGCGGGAGACATGTCGTTAGCCATTTTTCAGCCCATCCGGGAGGTTGCAAGGCGCGGCGCGGACGCCTCGCGGTTAAAGGTGCAGGCGAGGTGCCGGGCGATGGCGGCGGCCGCCTCGGTCCGGCAGAGCGCGAAGCTCGGCCACGCATTGAGATCGATTACCAGCGGCCGTCCGTCCGGGCCGACGATCGCGTCGCCGCCGAAAATCTCGACGCCGAGCGCCCCGGCCGCCCGAAAAGCGGCGTTCCGCAGCGCATCCAGGCTGAAGGCGTGCCCGGCGAGCTCCTGGTCCCTGTGATAGAACCAGTGGAACCAGCGCGGCTGGTTTTCAGACCCGACGACGCCATAGAATTTGACGAGGTCGCCCGGCACATGGGCCTGCACGACCACTTCGTGAATGCCCCGATCGACGAAGCCGGCAAGCGCCGCCCGCCATTCGTCGTCGGAGCCGGCAAAGACCACGTCGGCAGCCTGGGTCGCGTGGAAATCGGGACGCTTGACCCAGACTTGCGACGCCGGGGCCGGGCCCGGCGCGGCGGCCGGCACGATCCGGCTCGCCGGCGAGGGCACGCCGCCGAGGCGGAATCGCTCGACCGTCCGCCGCCGATAGGTGTTGCGGACCGCTTCCGGCGCGTTGACGACGGGAATCCCGCTGCCGACCGCATCGTCCAGCCGGGCGAGGATCGCTTCCCGCTCGCACATCGCGAAGATGCCCGCGGCCGGCGCGGCGAAGGCGGCGTCGGCCGCCTCGGGCGGCAACAGGGTGGCGACGAGATCGTGGTCGGCCAAAGCGGCAGCGACCGCGTCCATGATCCCCGCATCGTCGTCGATCCGCCCCGGCGAGTGCGAAGGCTCGCGGTAGATACCCCAGCATTGCGTCATCATGCGCCCTCACCCGCTCCCCGCCAGGACGCGAGCGCCTGTTCGGCCTGTACTAGATCGCCCGCCCGATCGACGTCAAACACTTGTGGGAGCTCGATTCCATAGACGGGATAGCCGTCCTGGACGAGCCGGCCGAGATAATCGCGGAGCCGCCCGAATCCGGCCTCGCCGACCGGCGGCAGGCGCGCCGGGAGCGCGTAGAATCCGGCGGTGACGTGCGCCGCCGGCGCGCCGCCGAGCCGGACGATGCGGCCGTCGGCCGCATCCAGCTCCGCCCAGAGCGGCGCTTCGTCGTCGACGAGACGGGTCACGCCCAGCCCGATCGCCTCCGCCGGAAGCTGCGCGGCCGCGGCCAGGAAGGAAGCGAAGTCATGTTCGGGCAGGATCGCGTCGACCGTGCTGATCACCGTCCGCGCGCCCGAAAGCCGCGCCGCGAGCAGGGCGAAGCTGGCAAAGGAGGACGGCGTCGTCCGCACGACCAGATCCACCGCCGGCGGCCCGCGCCGGGCCGCGACATGCTCCGCGCAGTCGCGGCTTGCCTCGTTGATGAGGAGCGAGACGCGTTCGATGCCGCTCGCGCCGAAGCGGTCGAGCGCATGGTCGATCAGCGGCCGGCCGCCGAGCGGCGCCATCGCCTTGCTGCCGGCCCAGCCGCCGGCCCGCAGCCGCGCGCCGTCGCCGGCGGCGATGATGCCGGCCCGCCAGAAGATACCGGCGTTCAAGGCAGGACTCCCGCGAGCCCGTCGAGGCTGGCGACCGCGGGATGGTTGCCGGCGGCCTGGGCATGGGCTTCGGCCGGGGCGATCCAGATGAAGCCGAGGCCGGAGCGCCGGGCGCCCTCCCCGTCCCGCCGCAGTGAATCGCCGATCATGATCGTGGTCTCCGGCCAGGCGCCGAGCGGCTCCATCGCGGCGCGGAAGATGGCGGGATCCGGCTTGCCGGCGCCGACCCGCTCGCTGTCCGCCATTGCGCCGAACAAGGCATCGAGCCCGAGGCCCCGGCAGACCGCTTCCAGATTGCCGTAGAAATTCGAGACGATGCCGAGGCGGTAGCGCGAAGCCAGCGCCTCCAGCACCGGAATGTTGCGGCGGAGCACCGCCTGCGTCGCCTCCAGGAAGCGCTCCACCACGCGCGGACCGCGCTTGGCATCCTCGCCGAGCCACGGCGCCGCGCCCCGCTCCAGATTGGCGACCAGCCGCCGCACCGTCTCCTCGAGGTCGGCCTCGACGTCCAGCGTTCCGACCAGAGGGTCGTCGGCATCGTAGAAGATGCGGTCGAAAGCCTCGGCGGGGATATCGAGCCCCTCGGCGCGATAGAGAGCGTGGAAGCGCTCTTTCCAGGCGATCCCGTCGGAATCGAGCGTTCCGCCATAGTCGAACAGCAGGCAGCCCGCCGCCTCGGTCTCGCCACCGCCGCTCATCCCGCGACCCGTGTGCCGCGAAGGGGCGCCTGTTCACCGCCGAGCGCTTCGATCTCCCCGGCGAGCACCCGGTCGGTGCGCCGCTGGAGCGGGATCAGCACGGCGAGCGGGAGGTTCAAGGCGAGATCGAAGGCGAAGACCAGCGGCAGGCCCCAGCGCAAAGCGGACAGGCCGGGCATGAGAGAGGCCGGAACAAGAAACGGCGCGAGCCCGCAGGCGAGGACGCCGAAGGTGTGGCTGTTGGGGGCGAGCAGGGTCCAGAGCTTCAACGTCCCGCTCATGCGGCTGCGGTAGAGGGCGGCGAACCGCCGATGCCGGTCGGGGAACGGTTCGACGCAGCGCCGGTGCAGGTCGAGCAGCGCGACGCTGCTGGAGAGCCAGCGCCGCTGGCGTCCGCAATAAGCAAGCCGCATCGCCCGCAGGGCCTGCGGCCATCGGCCTTCGCCCAGCGCCCGCGCCGCGTGCCGGTCGCGGCGGAGAATCTCGGGATCCTCGCGCAGCACGCGGCCCCGTCCGGTGACGAAATGGATGAACAGCTGCCGCTCGAAATCGACCAGCGACGACTGGATAGAATGGGACAGCCCGGCAAGAAGCATGAGGGCGACGATCAAAGTCGGCGAGCCGCCGTCCCGGACGACGAAGATGATGGCCGCGGCAAGATAGACCAGGCCGAAGGAGAGGGTGTCGCAAAAGCCGTCGAGGGTCTCGCCGAGCTCGGACGTGCGGCCGGTGGCGCGGGCGAGCTGGCCGTCGGCGCTGTCGAGCACGCCGCTGGCCAGGAACAGGCCGGACGCGGCGAGCGCGCCGGTCAGCGACGGGACCAGATAGGCGGCAGCGGCGGCGGCCGCCGCCGCGACCGACAGCCACGACACATGGTTCGGCGTCAGCGCCGTGCGGCGCAATCCGCCGGCGACCCACCCGCCAAGGGGCGTGTAGAAATTCCGGTCGAAAAATCCTTCGACCTCGTGGGGTTTGCCGGCGGTCGGCTGGATGTTGGGGGACATGTTCACGGACATTCTGGCCCCTGGCAGCGTACCAGCTTCGGCACCCGCAAACTATCGCACCGCCGAGACGAAGCGGATTTCGATCTCCGGCCGCGGTCCGGCGCGGTCCTGCCTGCCGCGATCATGGCAGCACCGGCCGATGCTGCCCGTCCGCCCGCATCGCGCGGCCGGCGGCATCTTTCCGCTCGATGCGGTGCCAGAGGATCAGGCCGGGCACGCCGAGGATCAGCTCGCGGACGCGGCGGATCAGCGACAGAGCGAGCGCGCCCGGCGCGCCGATGCCGAACATCGCGCAGATCAGGACATAGCCCCCCTCCTGGACGCCGAGCGCCCCCGGGATCATGAAGCCGACGGCGCGGGACGCATGGCCCAGCGCCTCGATCACGATCGCCTCGCGAACGCCGCCGGGGAGGCCGAGCACCTTCAGCGCCGCATAGCTTTCCAGCCCGCCGAGCAGCCAGGCGACGAGATGCAGGACCCCGGACAGCCACAGGCGCCGCCGCTCCCGGCTGAGGGCGACGACCGCTTCGTGCAGCCCGGACAGCCTGTCCCAGCCGCCGCCGCGCTCGGCCAGCCGCTCGGCGAGCCTGAGCAGGCCGATCCGCTGCGCCCCGAAGAACAAGGCCGCCACCGCGACGCTCCCCGCCGCCGCCGCCAGCGCCACCGGCCCCGCGTCGCCGAGATGCGGCCCCGCCAGCAGCAGTAGGATCGCGCCGAGGGTGAACAGGATCTGCGTCCCCATCTCCAGCGAGACGTCGACCACGCCGGAGGCTGCGGCGGCGGTCAGCGGAAGCCCGCGCGCGGCGAGCAGGCGGACGCGGACGAAATCGCCGCCGACCTGGGCGACCGGCAGCAAGGTATTCACCGAATCCCGGATCCAGCGAAAGGCGTAGAGGATCCGGAGGGGCGGCGAAGGCACGAGCAGCCGGCGCCAGGCGACAACCGAAAAGAAGGTCTGGGGCACATGCAAGGCGACGACGATCAGGATTGACCAGCGGGCGGCGAGGAGGATTCGGCCGATCCGCCCGAGATCGTTGCCGAGGAGCAGGGTGAAAGCGAGGCCGAGGCCGACGAGGATCGCCGCGAGCGCGGAACCCCTGCGCGCGAGGAAGGCCGCGAAGCGGCGCGAGGCCCCCTGCCCCACACCACCCATAAAGCCACCCGACCCCCCGCTCACGACGCTCGAACCCGGCTATTGGCGTCCCGTGCCGAAACTGTTCTCTCTCCCTTGCCCTCGGCCAAACACAGGCCGCCACTTCACGCTGCAATGCGCTGCAACGCGATCGGCACTGCTCCGCGAAGCGGCCTTCGGGGTCAAGTTAACTGTTTGATAGTAGCGGGCGCCCGCGCTTGCGGCGCCTGGGAGCGCCGCATTCGAATCGCCTCGCCCGGGTCAGCCGATGACGATCCGTCCGCCCGCCGCCATCGCCGGCAGCTCGAAATGCAGCAGGTTCGCCGGCGCGTCGAAATCCGACGCGACCGTGGCGCGCCCGCTGCTCACGGCTGCCGGGCCGGCCCAGCCGTGCACTCTGACCGAGATTTCATGCCACCAGGGCACGAAGCTTCCTTTGGACGGCGCCAGCTCGATCTCGAGCCGGCCGGGGGCGACGAGGCGGCAGGTCACCCGCTGGCGCAGATAGGCGCCGCGCTGGAAGGCCATGGAATGGCCGTCGTCCAGATAGATCGTGCCGCCGCAATCCTCGCCCGGATAGATATCGAGCGTGAGCGGGCCCTTCGGCACCTCGCCGGTGCTCTGGACCAGAGGCTGGCTGGGAAGGATCGTCCCGGCGCGCACGTAGACCGGCAGGCGGTCGAGCCGCGGTGTCTCCCGGACGATGTCGAACGGGGCCGTGCCGGCGCCGCCGGTGACCGCGCGGCCCGTCCATAAATCGTACCAGCCGCCGGCGGGCAGGCAGATCTCATAGGCTTGCGGGGATTCGGGTTTCGGCGGCGGCGCGATCAGCAGCGCCTTGCCCAAAGTGAAGGCCATGCTCTGGTCGCAGGGCGTGGCGAGCGCCGCGGGATAGTCGTAGAAGACCGGCCGCATGATCGGATCGCCGGTCCGCGCATTCTGGTCGGCGAGCGCGTAGAGATAGGGAAGCAGCCGGTAGCGCTGCTCGACGAACCGGCGGCGGATGGCGAGCTGCTCGGGCCCGTCGACCCAGGGCTCGGCGCGGGGCGTGCCCTTGGCCGAATGGTCCCGGAAGACCGGCGTGAAGGCGGCGATCTCGAACCAGCGGGTCATCAGCTCCGGGCTGGGGCCGCCGGTATAGCCGCCGACGTCCGCCGCGGCATAGGAGAAGCCGGAGAGGCCGAGGTTGATCAGCTGGTGGATCGACAGCGCCAGATGGTCCCAGGTCGAGCCGTTGTCGCCGGTCCAGGTGACGGCATAACGCTGGCCGCCGGCATAGCTTGCGCGCGTCATGACGAAGGCGCGCTCGTCGGGGCTGAGCGCGCGCAGCCCCTCATAGGTGGCGCGATTATTCTCCATTCCGTAGATATTGTGGACCTCCGCATGGCGCGCGGCGCGCGGCGCGAAATCGTCGCCGGCGATGCGGTGGACGGCGTCGAGCGGCATGGTCAGGTTCGGCGTCTCGAACACCGAAGGCTCGTTCATGTCGTTCCAGATGCCGGCGATGCCGGCATCGACCAGCGGACGGAACAGGCCTCCCCACCAGGCGCGGGCGCCGGCGTCGGTGAAATCGGGAAAGACCGAATCCCCCGGCCAGACCTTGCCGACATAGACCGAGCCGTCGGGATTGTGGACGAAGCGGTTGCCGGCGAGGCCGCTGTCATAGGGTGCGTAGCCCTGGCCCGGCGCGCGGGCGACGTGCAGGTCGGTGATGGCGACGAGGCGGATGCCCTGCCGGCCCAGATCCCCGGCCAGGCCTTTCAGGTCTGGAAAGGCCTTGCGGTCGACGGTGAACGGACGATTGCGGTCCTGAAAGTCGATGTCGAGCCAGACGACGTCGGTGGGCATCCGCTCCCGGCGCAGCCGTTCGGCCAGGGTCCGGACCTCCTCGGCCGACATGTAGGAGTAGCGCGATTGCTGGTAGCCGAGCGACCATAAGGGCGCGAGCGGCGCCTTGCCGGTCAGGTCCGTGTAGCGGCGCACCACTTCGGCGGTGCTCGGTCCGGCGAGGATGTAATAATCGATCGGGCCGTCTGGCGCTCCGAACGACGTCACCTCCGGGTCGCGATGGCCGAAATCGAACCAGCCGCGCCAGCTATTGTCGAGCAGGATGCCGTAGCTGCCTCCCGGACCGCCGACGCCGATGAAGAAGGGGATCGACTTGTAGAGCGGGTCGGTGGCGCGGGTGAAGGCATAGGCGTCGGTGTTCCAGTCGACGAAGGTCCCGCCCCGCCGGTCGAGCGGGCCGGTCTTGTCGCCGAGCCCGAAAATATGCTCGGCGCGAGGCAAGAACTTGCGGAGGATGAAGCCGCGGCCGTCGAAGCGGATCGGCTCCGCATCGTCGGCGACGATCGTGCGTCCACCCTCGTCCTCCACCCGCAGCCGCAGGTCCGGGCCGAGATGGACCCGCAGGCCGGCGGTGGCGAAGCCGTCGGCAGTGCGCCGGACGGGCACCGACCGCAGGCGGCTCTCGCGGGCCACCGCCCAGCTGGCATCTTCCGGCAGCGTGCCGTTGCGGGCGATCCGCACGCGAAGCACCGCGTCGGTCAGCGCTGTGACGCGCATCAGCAAGGCACCGCGGCGGGCTTCGATCCCGTCGGCGCGCGCCGTCAGCCGGGCCGCGCCGGCGCCGGCGGGCTTCGCCGCGGCCGCATGCGGAATCATCGCGATCAGCATCCCGACGGCGGCCAGACGCAACCAAACACTCATTGACGACATAAGATGCTCCCGATCGAAGATGGCGCGGTCACGAAGGCTTGAGGATCGTCATCTGAAGCTGGCGCTTCAGCGCGGCGCGCTCGTGGGGGGGCATGTCGCCCAGATAGCTGCGCAGGCGGGGCGGGATATGGGCTGCCCCCTGCCCGGCCCCGTCGAAGACATGGGCCTCGAACATCGCCCGCCAGTAACGCCGCTCTCCCGCCGGCAGGTCCCGGATCGCGAGCAAAGCGGCGAGAAAGCAGTCGCCGGCATTTTCCAGCCCGCGCGGCGGGTTTCCCCACCAGTAATTGACCATCGCATTCCAGGGATCGCGCGAGGTGACGTGGTGCCACCAATATTTGGGCAGCAGCAGCGCGTCGCCCGGCTCGAGATGCGCGACCCGCGCCTCCGCCAGCGCGTCGCGGAAGCGGGGATAGAGGCCGAAATCGGGCGCCTCCGGATCCACCAGCGACAGCGGCGGCGGCCGGTCGGGCGGGCCGATATAGAGATTGGCGACCTGCTCGGGCGGAAACAGCAGGAAGCGGCGGCGGCCGGCGAGGACGCAGGCCAGATTGTGGTCGCGATCGTTGTGGATCTGCGTCTTCACCGGGCCGCCAAGCCACAGGCGCGGCTCGCTCTGCGCCGGCACCAGGGTCATCGCATTGTCGCGCACGAAGCGCGGCAGCCGCGACGCCAGCGGCAGCATCTGGATCGCGATCACCGGCCCGCCGGCGACGCCGACGCCCCGCGCGATCCGGTCGAGGGTCTCGCCGAGCCCGCGCTGCCGCTTGGTGAAGCTGAACTCGCGCAGGTCCGCGCTATAGCCGAACCTGCCGCCGCTCGCCGGCGGCGCCTCCATCACCGGCACCGGCCCGCCCGGATCGATCGACATGAGATAGGCGCCGAGCGCTTCGGGCGACCGGCGTCCCGCGGCAAGCGCCGGCCAATCCTCGATCAGTCCCTTCAGCAGCACGGGCTCGCCGCCGGCCAGCAGCGCCTCCACGTCCGCCGCCGATTGAGCCGTCGCGCGCGCCACTTCGGGCAGCGCATCGAGCGCCGAAGCGCTGGCTGACGGTACGGACGCCGTCATGCCGCTTCGCTCCGGCCGAGGCGCTTCAGGCAGGAATCGTGGGTCGGCTGCTCGAGCACCTTGTCCTTGACGAAAGCGAGGATGCGGCGGAACTCCGCCTTCATCCGCTCGGGCGGCGTGCGGTCGATCGACGGCGGCCAGCTGTCGGGCAACTCGCCGAGCCCCACGAACAAAGCCTGCCAGAAGTCCGGCGCGAAGGTCTCGTCCTCCATCGGCGGGATCTCGCCGCGCGCTCGGAACGTGGCGATCCTGTGCGCGACCGCTGCCGAAGGCGCCGCGCCACGCGCTTTGCTCCGTTTCAGCGCGTGAAAGGCCGATTCGAGATCGAGCAGGCGCTCGAAGGCGGAGGCCGTGATGCGGTTATATTCGGCCCGTTCGGCCGCGAACGACCCGCTTGCCGGGAACAGCGACAGCAAATGGACGATGCCCAGCTGAATCGCGTGAAGCTCGAGGTCGAACAGCGGACCCGGCGCGCACGCCCCGGCGCCGATCGCGACGCAGTTGAGCGCCCAGGCCGCCTCCCGACGGCCGCACGCGATCGGTCCCGCCACCGGGTCGACCAGCGGCATGCCCGCAAGGCGCGCGGCGGTCGCCAGCGCCTCCGCGTCGCTTTGCCCGGCGGACGCGAAAGCGTGGACGACATGGGTCGCGACCTGGCTGGCATGGAGCGTGACCCAGCCGGCCTCGTCGATCCGGGTCTCGGCATAAGCCGCGATGGACGCGAACGGACGCCCCCGCGCCGTCAGCCGACGGTCGAGGAGCGGATCCGATGGCGCCCCCGCGCCGGCACCGGGCGTCGCGCCGATCAGCAGGGCCTCCGCGCCGGTCGCGTCGATGAAGAGATCGCCCGCGACGCGCAGGCCGCCCTCCAGCCGCACCGCCGCGATCGCACCCGAATCCGGGCCGCGCTCGACGAGGACGTCCCGCACATGGTGCATTGCGACTCCGGAGGCGGCGGCATGCGCCTTCAGCGCGGCTGCATAGGGAATGGCGGGCAGATGATAGCCGTAATCGGTCCGTCCGAAGGCTTCCGTCGCCTCGTCGGGGAGCAGCATCCGTCCCTGGCGCGCGGCCATGGCGGTGAGGCAGAAATCCTCGAACGGCACGTCGAGGCCGAAATGGCGGGCCTTGTTCCAATAATGGAAGAAGCTGCCGCCATCGATCGGCGCGCCATAGGAACCGTAGGCCAGGAAGAAAGGCGGCTGGGCATCCGCCTTGTCGACCATGCTGCAGCCCAGCGAGAAGCTGCCCTGCGTCGCGCGAAGCAAGGCGGATTCGTCGAGCCCGAGCTTGGCGTGCAGCGCCTCGAGCGGCGGCAGCGAGGCATAGACCGAGGACGAGCCGAGCGCGGTCGGCAGCTCGACCGCGACGACGGTCACCCAGGTCGGCCCGAGCGCCCGCTGGAGGGCGCTCGCGGTCAGCCACAAGGCCGCATCGCGGCCGACGATCACCACCCGCATCGGCTGCGCGATCATGCCGACGTCGCTTCCGGCATGGCGCAATAGCGGTCGACGAAAGCGCCGTGCGGCGACATCGCCGCCACCCCCGCGTCGATCCTGTCCCTGAAATCGTCGAGCTGCGCGGCGATCGTCTCGAGATTGAACCCTTCGGCCAGGCGGTCATATGTCGCGGGCGTTATCCCCTGGCCGACCAGCACGGACAGCCAGCTGTCGCGCGCGAACAGCCCATATTGGTAATTGGGCACCGCCCCGCGGGCCCGGAACAGCGCCAGCTTGTGTGCCAGGCTGTCGGGGATCGGCATGGCGCGCAAATGATCCCAGAACGGCTCGCCCTCGCGGCGATTGGCGACATAATGGAGGATCAGGAAGTCGCGCACGCGCTCATATTGCATCGCGTTCAGGCGGTTGAACTCGTCCGCCAGCCGCGGATCGGGGCGCCGCCCGCTATTGGGGGTCGGGATCAAATTGACGAGATCGATCACCGCCGCCTGGATCAGGTAGATGCTGGTCGATTCGAGCGGCTCGAGGAAGCCGCTGGCGAGGCCGACCGCGACGCAATTGCCGCGCCAGGCGACTTCGCGGCATCCCGGCGTGAACCGCAACAATTTCGGCGAGGTCAGCGGGGCGCCGTCGAGATTCGCCAGCAGCACGTCATGCGCCTCCTCCGGGGAGAGCATGGCGCTGGAGAAGATGTAGCCGTTGCCGATGCGGTGCTGGAGCGGGATCCGCCACTGCCAGCCCGCCGGCCGCGCGGTCGCCCGCGTGTAAGGGGTGAGGTCGCCGCCATGGGCGCACGGCACCGCCAGCGCGCGGTCGCAGGGCAGCCATTTGGTCCAGTCGTCCCAGCCGACGCCATATTGGCCGCCGAGCAGGAGCGAGCGGAAGCCGGTGCAGTCGACGAACAGGTCGCCCTCGATCCGCCGGCCGGATTTGAGCGTTACGGCGGTGAGCGCGCCCGATTCGCCGTCGCGGTCGATCGCGCAGACCTGGCCCTCGATCCGGTCGACGCCGCGCGCGGTGGCGTAACGCCGCAGATAATCGGCAAAGCGGCCGGCATCGAAATGATAGGCGTAGGAATAGGTCGAGCGGATCGAGCCCGGATCCTCGTCGGGCAGCTCGAAGGCGTTGGCGCGGGCCGCCGCCACGGCATAGGAATAGGCCTGCAGCGGGGCCACCGGCCGGCCGGCCGCCTGCAGCCGCAGCCAGTGATGCTGGAACTCGACGCCGCCCCAGGGCTCGCCGAACGCGCCGAACGGGTGGATGTAGCGGGAGCCCGGCCGGTCCCAGCCGCAGAATTCGATGCCCAGCTTGAAGGTCGCCTGCGTCTCGCGCATGAACTCGGCCTCGTCGAGCCCGAGCATGTCGTTGAACAGCTTGATGTGCGGCAATGTCGCCTCGCCCACGCCGACCGTGCCGATCTCGTCCGATTCGATCAGGGTGATGCGATAGTCGCCGGGCTCCAGCTGCCGCCTGAGCCCCGCCGCCGCCATCCATCCGGCCGTGCCGCCGCCCACGATGATGATGCGATAGAGCCCGTCTTCCACGATTTCACCTGCTGGCCCGACGATGGGATGAGCCCCTTACAAAGGCTGCGCCGCCGTCAGTAGCACGGCGACGCAGCAGGGGAGGCTTGTCATGTCAGAACTTGGCACGGATGCCGAACTGGAAGCGGCGGTCCACCACCGTCCAGGCGGAATCCATGTAGACCGGCTTCGCCCCCGGCGTGAGCGGGGAGTCCCCGAAGACTTCCTGCTGATAGACGGTCTTGGTGTTGAGCAGGTTGGTCGCGTCGACGGAGAGCTCCACGAACCGGTTCAGCGAGAAGCGGATCGAGCCGTCGAGGAAGCCGGCCGCCTTCTGGAAGACCGGCAGGCCGATGCAGCAATCGAGATTCTGGGTGAGGTAGCGGGAGCGCCAATTATAGGCGAGCCGGATGCCGACCGGACCCTTTTCGTACAGGCCGACCAAGTTGAACGTATGCCTGGAGATGCCCGCCAGCTGATGGGAGTCGATCACCGGCCCGGCCCCGCCGCTCGCGGGGATGCCGATGCCGACCGCGCCGACGTCGCCGCCGGACGTGGCGGTGATCAGGTTGGAATTGTTGATCCCGGATTGATGGACGTAGGTATAATTGACCTGCATGCCGAGCCCGTTCAGCAGGCCCGGCAGGAAGCCGAAGAAGGTCTGATAGGCGGCTTCGAAGCCCATCAGCTTGCCGCCCGAATGGATGTTCGACGGCCCGTTGATCTGGACGAGCTGGGTCGAGCCGTTATTGGTCAGGCTCCGATAGGCCTGGCCGTAGGCGATGCTGTTGGTGAGCCTTTTGTAAAAGGCGTCGA
>JAQGLF010000337.1 GCA_028293025.1 Alphaproteobacteria bacterium | reverse complement strand
GCTATTACCGCAGGGCGCAATACGGGCTGTTCCTCGGTTATGTGATCGCGTTCGGCGGCATCTTGTTCGCCTTGCTGCTGCTGCTGGTGGCGATGATCCATCCGACCCGCTTCGCGGCGCTGAAGGGTGCGGCGCTCGATATCACCCATCCGGTCACCGCCGGCGGCCGCGGCGCCGTCCGCTTCGTCAAGGGGATCGGCGAGGGCGTCGGCAATTACTTCATGGCGGGCTCCGAAAATGCCGCGCTCAGGCAGAGGCTCGAGGCGGAGCGACGGATGATCGTCGAGGCGCGTGCGATCGGACTGGAGAACAGGCGCCTGAAGGCGCTGCTGAAGCTCGCCCAGGAAATTGAGGATCCGGTCGCCATCGCCCGCATCGTCGGCTCCTCCTTCGACGCGCCGCGCCGCCTCGCCACCTTGTCGGCCGGCAGCGCGTCGGGCGTCCGGACCGGCCAGCCGGTGCGCTCCGCCGACGGGCTCGTCGGCCGTGTGATCGAGACCGGACATTGGGCGAGCCGGATCCTGCTGGTCAGCGACGGCGCGAGCAACGTCCCGGTCCGGCTGGTCCGCGACGGCACGCCCGCCATCGCCGCCGGCCATGGCGACGGCACGATCGACCTGAAAACGCTCGAGCTCGGCAGGAATCCGTTCCGCCGCGGCGACATCCTCGTCACCTCGGGGACCGGCGGGGTTTACCCGCCCAACGTGCCGGTCGCCATCGTGACGGCGGTGAACGGCGACCGCACCGAGGCGAAGCCGCTGGCCGATCCGGCCACGCTCGATTTCGCGATCGTCCTCAAGGTCTTCCAGCCGGCGGCGAACCAGCCTTTGTCCGACCGGACGGCGAAGTCGCTCGAGGGGGCGGGACAATGAGGATCGCCGGCTCGGGCCGCGACGTCGCCATCTGGGGGGTGAGGCGCCAGTGGGTGCCGGTGACGAGCATTCTCGCCGCGTCCCTGCTCGACACTATGCCATTGGTGGTGACGACGCCGCTCGTGCCCGATTTCGCCTTCCTGGTCCTGCTCTCCTGGCGGCTGCTGCGGCCGGAAATGTGGCCGGCGTCGATCGCGCTGCCGCTCGGCCTGTTCAACGACCTCGTCGCCGGCCATCCGCTCGGCCAGTCGATGGCGCTGTGGACGATGGTCTTCCTCGCCTGCGAGCTGCTCGACAGCCGCTCCGGCTGGCGCGATTACTGGCTCGACTGGCTGTTCGCCAGCCTCTTCATCCTGTTCTACACCGTCGGCGAATGGCGGATCGGCCGGGCGATGGGCAGCGGGATGGAATTCGACGTGCTGCTCCCGCAATTGCTGCTGTCGATCTTCTCTTATCCCTTGGTGGCTCGGCTGGTGGTCGGGCTCGACCGATGGCGGCTGTCGCGATGAAGAAACGCGGCAAGCCCGTCCTCACCGAGAACACGCAGGCGTTCAGCTTCACGCGGCGGGCGATGGTGCTGGGCGCGGGACAGGGCGTGCTCGCGACCGCGCTCGGCGTCCGCATGGGCTGGCTCGCGATCGCCGAAAACGAGCATTACAAGCTGCTCGCCGAATCGAACCGCGTCCAGGAGCGGCTGATTCCGCCCCGGCGCGGCTGGATCGTCGACCGCTTCAACCAGCCGATCGCGATCAACCGCAGCTCCTTCCGCGTCGACCTCATCCCCGACCGGATGGAGAAGGATCCGGCCCGCGTCCTCGCCGAGCTGACCGAATTGCTCGCGCTCACCCCCGACGACGTCCAGCGGATCCGGGAGGGGCTCGCCAATGCCGCGGGCTACCAGCCGGTGCCGGTGGCGGAGAACATCCCCTATGACAAATATGCGGCGGTGACCGTCCGCCTGGCGGAGCTGCCGGGCGTCGCGCCCCTGCGCTCCTTCGCCCGTTTCTATCCCGAAGGGCCGGCCGTCGCCCATCTCGTCGGCTATGTCGGCACGCCCAGCAAGGAGGAATATCAGGCCGAGACCCGGAACCCGCTGCTGATCGCGCCCGGCTTCAAGGTCGGCAAGGACGAGCTCGAGAGGACGATGGAGCACCGGCTGCGCGGCCAGCCCGGCGCGCAGCGGATCGAGGTCACCGCCCACGGCAAATTGGTGCGCGAGCTCTCGACCCTGCCCGACCGCAGCGGCGGCATGCTGCCGCTCACCATCGACATCGGCCTCCATTCCTATGCGGCGCGGCGGCTCGGCGACGAATCCGGCTCGATCGTGGTGGTCGACTGCCAGAATGGCGACATCCTCGCCATGGCCTCGATGCCGGCCTACGATCCGAACAATTTCTCGGACGGGATCAGCCATCACGAATGGGACATGATGGCCGCCGACGAGCGGCACCCGATGATCAACAAGGTGATGCAGGGCCTCTACCCCTCGGGCTCGACGATCAAGCCGCTGATGTCGCTCGCCTTCCTCGAAGCCGGCCTGAACCCGGCGACCAAGGTCACCTGCACCGGCGCCTATCGCGTCGGCAACGCCATCTTCCACTGCGACAAGCATCACGGCCCCGTCGACATGCACGAGGCGATCATCAAGAGCTGCGACATCTATTTCTACCACACCAGCCTGCAGGCCGGCGCCGAGATCATCTCCTCGATGGCGCGGCGGCTGGGTTTCGGCCAGAAGTTCGACCTTCCCGTCCCCACCCAGCGCTTCGGCACGGTGCCCGATCCCCAGTGGATGGAGCGCAAATATCACCGCAAATGGGAGATGTACGACACGATCAACATGTCTATCGGCCAGGGCAATGTGCTGGTGAACCCGCTCCAGCTCGCGATGATGGCGGCCCGGATCGCGAGCGGCAAGGCGCTCCAGCCCAGGATCCTGCGCGCGGGCCATTATCCCGAGCCGCCGGCGCTGCCGGTCTCGGCCGAGCATCTCGCTTTCGTCCGCGACGCGATGAGCGGCGTCGTCAATTCAGGCCGCGGCACCGCCTCGATCGCCAAGCTGCCGATCGACAACGTGCTGCTCGCCGGCAAGACCGGGACGGCGCAGGTGCGGCGGATCACCATGGCCGAGCGCAACAGCGGCGGCGTCCGCTCGAATGCGAGCCTCGCCTGGAAGATGCGCGACCACAGCCTGTTCGTCGGCTTCGCCCCGGCCGACAAGCCGCGTTACGCCTGCGCGGTGATCGTCGAGCATGGCGGCTGGGGCGCCAGCGTCGCGGCTCCGGCCTGCCGCGACGTGCTCACCTATCTGTTCGACAAACAGAAGGCGATGGCGGCCCTGGCGCCGCTCGAGGAGCAATGGGGCGGCTCGATCGCCGAGCGGCTCGCCCGGCGGCGGGAGAAGTGGCAGGCCGCCCGGGCGGCCCCGAAGAACGACAGCGACGAGCCGCCGCCGCCCACCCGCGCATGAAGCCGCCCAGGAAGATCGCGCCGTGAGCGGCCATTCGCTGATTCCGGCACCGATCGCCGAGCTGCCCTGGCGCATGCTCGCGCTGGTGATCTTCATCACCTTCTTCGGCCTGCTCGTCCTCTATTCGGCAGCCGGCGGCAGGCTGATGCCCTGGGCGCTGCCGCAGGGCGCCCGCTTCCTCGTCTTCCTGGTCATGGCGATCGCCATGTCGCGGGTACGGCCCGAGCGGCTGAAGGAGATCGCCTTCCCGGCTTACGGCGCGGTCCTGCTGCTCCTGCTGCTGGTCGAAGCTTTGGGCTTCGTCGGCAAGGGCGCGCAACGCTGGCTGAGCCTCGGCGTGGTCAATCTGCAGCCGTCCGAGTTGATGAAGCCGGTGATCATCCTTGCGCTGGCCCGCTTCTACGATCTGCTGCCGGTCGGCGAGCTGAGGCGCTGGAGCGCGATCTGGCCCGCCGCCTTGCTGCTCGGCATCCCGGCCATGTTCATCCTCGTCCAGCCCGACCTTGGCACGGCGGTGATGGTGGTGGTGGGCGGGGTCACCGTCATGTTCCTCGCCGGGCTGCCGCTGCGCCTGTTCCTCGGCGGCGCCGCCTTCCTCGGCATCGCCGGTCCGGTCGCCTTCAGCTTCCTCCACCAATATCAGCGCCAGCGCATCCTCATCTTCCTCGATCCGGAATCGGACCCGCGCGGCGCCGGCTATCATATCAGCCAGTCGAAGATCGCGATCGGCTCGGGCGGCCTGTTCGGCAAGGGCTTCCTCAACGGCACGCAGAGCCACCTCCAATATCTGCCTGAGAACCATACCGATTTCATCTTCGCGACGATGGCCGAGGAATGGGGCCTCGCCGGCGGGATCGTGCTGATCCTGGCTTATGCGCTGGTGATCAAATGGGGGATCGGCGTCGCCCTCGACGCCAAGGATCGCTTCTCGCGGCTGACCGCGGCCGGGCTCACCACCACCATCTTCTTCTATGTCGCGATCAACCTGTTGATGGTGATGGGGCTGGCGCCGGTGGTCGGCATCCCCCTCCCCCTGGTCTCCTATGGCGGCTCGGCGATGCTGACGGTGATGCTGTGCTTGGGCGTGCTGATGTCGATCGACCGCAACACCCGGCGGAGGAGCCGGGGGCTCTGATCCCGGAGCAGGTGCGGAGACCGCGCGAATCTGGCACGAGGGAGCGGCAAACGGGGGATCGGGATGAAGCGATTCGGTTCGGCTTTGGCGGCGGCGGCCGCCTTCCTGTTCCTGGGCGGCGCGGCGGCGGCGCCGGCCCTCGGTACGCGTCCGGCGATCACCGACATCTCCCACCTCGCAATCTATTCGGCCGACTTCCAGGCGAGCGACCATTTCTACGCTTTCGTCCTCGGCGCGCGCAAAGGCGCCGATCCCGAGGATCCGAACGGCGTCCGTTATTATTTCAGTCCACGCCAATTCGTGGAGCTGCTGCCCTTGCCGCCGGGCCACGGGCCGAGCCGGCTCGCCCATGCCGCCTTCGACACCCTCGACGCGCCTCGGCTGCGCATTTGGCTTTCCGCGCACCGGGGCGAGCCCGTCTCCGCTCTGCATCGCGACGCGGACGGAAGCCTCTGGTTCGACACGCGCGATCCCGAGGGCAATCGCGTCCAGTTCGTCCAGCCCGCCGCGCGGAGCGCCGCCGCGGTTCCGGGCGCGGTCAGCGGACGGATCATCCATGTCGGCTATCTCGCCCACGACCGCGCCGCCGAGGATGGTTTCTACCGCAACCTGCTCGGCTTCCGCCCCTATTGGCATGGCGCGATGCGGGAGGGCGCCGTCGACTGGGTTTCGCAACAGGTGCCGGACGGGCACGACTGGCTCGAATATATGATGGTCGGCCCGGGCTCGACCGTGCCGCTCGACCGCGTCGACGCCAACCAACTTGGCGTCCTCAACCATTTCTCGCTCGGCGTCGCGAACATGGAGGCGGCGGTGACGCGGATGCTCGCCGAAGGCCGGATGAGCCCGCGCCACGATGGTCCCAGCATGGGCCGCGACGGCAAATGGCAGGCCAATTTCTACGATCCCGACGGCACACGCGTGGAGCTGATGGAATTCCGGCCGGTGATGAAGCCCTGCTGCTCCGCTTTCACCGCCGCGAGCCCGGCCCGCTAAGCCATCGGCGCCGCTTGGCTGGCAACGCGGCGGCAGCGCACCCATGGTTAGGGAAAGGCGGCAGCTTGCCTCCTTCCGCGTCGTCCACCAGTCCTATCGCAGCCGCTCGATCGCCTGGGCCAAGGCGACATAGAGCTTGCCCATGTCGCTGGAGAGCAGGGTGATGCCGAGCGGGCCGCCGTCGCGATCGGCGAGGATCGGCCGGAGCATGGCTTCGAAATCGTGGATGTAGCGGTTTACCTGGTCGCGGAACTCCGGCTCCGCCTCGTAATGGCCGGCGATCTCGCGCGCCTCGACGCTGTCGAGCAGCCGCACGGCGCGGCGGGTGAAGACGCCGCGATCGCCCTTCAGATAGGCGGCCCAGGCGCCGTCGGTGACGTCGTTGGACAGGATCTTGGTGACGTCGATCGCGGTCGAGTTGAGCGATTCGATGAGCAAAGCCACCCGCCGCGACAGATTCTGCCGCTCGCGCGTCTCGCGGTCGCGGCGTTCGTCCTCGATCCGCGCCTCGACCGCGCCGCTGGTCTCGGACAGAGCCAGCATCTGGCGGGTGAGCCGCTCCGACGCCTGCCGCGCCGTCTCCAGCGCCCGCTCCGACACGGCGGAAAGCTCCGCCATCTGCCGCTCGACCGTCTCGGCGACGACCCGGCCCAGAGCCTCGCGGCCCGCCTCACCCAGAGCGGCCGCGCTTTGCGGGATGGTCGCGGCGATCGCCTCGCGCGCCCGCTCGGCCGCCTGCTGCGCCGCCTCGCGCACCCGCAGCAAAGCCTCGATCAGCTCCGGCCCGGTCTCGGCCGCGATCCGGGCCGAGGCCTGCTGCGCCTCGGTGGCCGCCGCGCCGAGCGCCTGGAGCTGCGCCTCGGCGCCCGCGCCGCCCTCGGCGATCCGCGCCAGCAGGGCCTCCAGCGCCTCGCTCTGCCGCGCGATACCGGCCTCGGCGCCGCCCAGCTGCACTGCCGCGCGCTCGGCCGCGCTTTCGACCTCGGCAACAACCGGCGCCAAAGCGGCGGCCGCTTCCTGCGCCCGCGCCGCCTGTTCCTCGATCCGGGAGAGACCGCCGGGGAGCTGCTCCTCGATCTGGGCTGCGACGGCGGCGAAGCTGTGCGTCATCTCCTGCGCGCGTTCCGCCAGCGCGGCGGCGCGGCCGGTGCCGGTGCCGAGCCCCTCGACCAAAGCCTGCGCCGTCGCCTGCGCCTCGGCGGCCGAAGCGGCCAGCCGGCGCAACTGGTCCTCCGCCACCCCGCCGCCCTCGGCGATGCGGGCCAGCAACGCCTCCAGCGCCTCGCGCTGATAGGTGACGGCGGTCTCGGCCTCCTCGATCCGCGACGCCGTCCGCTGCGCCGCCGCTTCGGCATTCTCGACCATCGGCACCAGCGAAGCCGCCGCCTCGCGGGTGCGGCCGGCCTGCTCCTCGACCCGCTTCAGGCCGTCCGGCAATTCGTCCCGCAACTGGCCGGACAGCGACGTCAGCGCTTCGGCCATGCTCCGCGTCCGCTCGCTCAGCGCCGCGGCATGCTCGCCGCCGCTGCCGAGCTCGCCGACCAGGTCGCGCGTCGCCGCGCGCAGCGCGCCGAGCGAATCGCTCAGCCTCTGGCTCTGGTCGGTTTGGGTGCTGCCGAGCCGGTCGAACAGAGCGTCGAGCTCGGCAAGCTCCTTGGTGAGGCCGGTGACGAGCGCGTGGCTCGCCGCGTCCTGCGTCGCCAGCCGGTCGGCGAGGCCCTGGATGCCGGTGCCGATCTCGTCCAGCCGGCGCGAGAGGTTGCGCGCCGCATCCTCGCCCGCGCGGTCGAGCGCGACGCGGCTATGCTCGATCGTCGCCAGCACCGCCGCCGACTGCGTCTCCAGCCCATTACGGGCGGCATCGACCGCCTCGGCGGCGCGCGTCATCGCCATATCAACGGCTGAGCTCATATTGTCCGAGGCTTCGCCCATGGTCGAAGCCGCGGCGGCCGAGCCGCTCTCGATGCGTGCGACCTGCGCCGCCAGGCGCTGCGCCGAGCCGCCGAGCACTTCGTCCGCCTCGCGGCCGCGGGCGGTCAGCGCCGAGAGCTGCGCCTCCAGCGCGCTGGCATGGCCGTGGGCGGTGAGCCCCGCTTCCTTCATCGCCCCGGCGACCGCGCGCGCCTGTTCCTCGGCACGCGGCAGATCGTGGAGGAGGACGCCGATATCGACCTTGGCCGCCGCCGCCGCCGCTTCGAGCGCCACCGCCTGCCGGTCGAGATTGGTGGTTTCCTTGGCGAGATAATAAGTGACGCGGCCGAGCCGGTCCGACGCTTCGTCGCCAAGGCCCATCAGCCTCTCCGCCTCGCCCCGGAGGCGGCCGTGATTTTCCTCGATCTTGCCGGCGACGATCTCGAGCACCGCCTGCAAGGCGACGCTCTCGCCGCGCATCGCATCGACCGCGCGGGTGAAGCGCTCGGCCTCGCGCCGCGGCGTCCGCCCGAGCCACAGCCAAAGCAGAGCGAGGAGGATGAGCGGCGCACAGAAGGCCGCGCCCGAGGCGACGAGCGAGGCCGGCGCGAGGGAAGGCCGGTTCTGCCAGAGCGACCAGCCGAACAGGCCGATCCAGCCGAGCGCGAGCAGGAGGAGGAGCGCGCCGAACAAGCGTACGCCGACAGGCATCGGCGCCGAGTCGCGCGCCAGCGCCTCGGCCGCCGCCCGCGGCTCCTCGGGCGCGGTGCCCAGCCAGTCGTCCTGCAGCTCCGGGCCGAAGCCCTCGATTGCGGCATCGGCCGCGCGTTCTGCCCCCATGTTCATGGCCTTTGTTTACCACCTTTCGGGGGCAGCGAAAGCGCGAAGGATACGGGGCGTTAACGACCCGCGGCCTAGTGAGCACGCATGGTCT
The DNA here is from genome assembly GCA_028293025.1 of Alphaproteobacteria bacterium. Taxonomy (GTDB): domain Bacteria; phylum Pseudomonadota; class Alphaproteobacteria; order Sphingomonadales; family Sphingomonadaceae; genus Allosphingosinicella. The sequence continues at coordinate 4,707 of JAQGLF010000337.1, read as the reverse complement.
ACGATCCCGGCGCCCTCAATGCCTCGCTCGCCGCCGCGGTGGGCAACGACGCGGAATTGCTCACCGAGCTGCGCGCCGCCTTCCTCGAAAGCGCGACTCGCCAGGCGGATTTGATGAGCCGCGCCCGCTGCGACGCCAATTGGCAGTTCGCCGCCTCCCGTCTCAAGAGCCTCGCCGGCAGCTTCGGCGCGACCGGGCTGATGGCGCTCGCCGACGAAGCGCTGGACGGCGCCCCCGGCGACCCGGTGGTGCTGCGCAAGGTCCAGGCCGCGATCGAGGATTTCGCGACTTACTGAAATCCGTGCACGCCGGAACCTCCGGATTCCTCATCACGCCGGATTCCTCACCACGGTTGACGCCTGCTCGTCCGCGACGGCATGCTCTAGTCGTCGAAGGGGGGAATCGTGGCGCAAGCGAAGAGCGACCCTTGGATCGCGGCTGCGAAACTCGCATTTCTGTCCCTGCTCATCATGCCTTTGACCGTGTTGATCCACGAGTTGGGGCATTTCGCGGTCCCGTTCCTGCTCGGATTGCCGGCGCAACTTCATCCTTCGTCGATCAGCGGCGGCGCCGAGCTGAACAAGGCGCCCGGCTGGATGGTGGCGCTTCAGACCGGCGCGGGACCTTTGGCGTCGCTGCTGATGAGCCTGGCCGGCGCCGCGCTTTATGGCCGAGACCCCCGCCGCCTGTGGGCGCTGGCGCTGGCGATATGCCCCGCAAGCCGCTTCGCCGTCACGACCACCTATCTCGGCGCCCGTCTCCTGTTCCTGCTGGAGGGGAGATTCTATGCGGCGCATCCCAATTTCGACGAGCATAATTTCGCCGTCGCCTCGGGCCTGCCGCCGCTGCTCGTGGCGGCCGCCGCTACCCTGTTTCTGTTCGGCCTCATCTTCTGGCTGCTCCGCCGCACCGAAAGGAGGCGCCGTATCCCCTTTGCCCTCGCTTTGGCCGCCGGCATCGCCGCCGGCGCGACCCTCTTGGTCACGCTGGCGCCTCCGGTGCTGGCGTCCTTCCCGGGCCGCTGAGCCGGAGCCCTCCCCGCCCTCCGAAGGGAGAGACGGCGCGAAGCTCATTCCACCAGCGAGCTATTGTCGATCACGAAGCGGTATTTGACGTCGCTCTTCTGCATCCGGTCATAGGCCTCGTCGATCTTCTGGATCGGGATCATCTCGATATCGGCGACGATGCCCTTTTCGGCGCAGAAATCGAGCATCTCCTGCGTCTCGGCAATGCCGCCGATCAGCGAGCCGGCGATCGCCCGGCGCTTCATGATCAGGGCGGAGACGTCCGGCGAGGGATGCGGATGCTCGGGAACGCCGACCAGCACCAGGGTTCCGTCCCGCCTCAGCAGCTTCGTATAGGCGTTGAGGTCGTGGCTGGCGGCGACCGTGTCGAGGATGAAGTCGAAGCTGCCTTCATGCGCCGCCATCTCGTCGGGGTTGCGCGACACGATCACCTCGTCCGCGCCCAGCGCCTTCGCATCCTCGCGCTTGCTCTCCGACGTGGTGAAGGCGATCGTTCGGGCGCCCATCGCATGGGCGAGCTTGACGCCCATATGGCCGAGCCCGCCAATGCCGACGATGCCGACCTTCTTGCCCGGCCCGACCTTCCAGTGCCGCAGCGGCGAGTAAGTGGTGATCCCCGCGCAGAGCAAAGGCGCGACGGCGGCGAGCTGATCCTCGGGATGGCGGATCTTCAGCACGAACTTGTCGTCGACGACGATGCGCTGGGAATAGCCGCCAAGCGTGTGGCCGGGCGCCTCGTGCGTCGGGCCGTTATAGGTGCCGACGAAGCCGTTCTCGCAATATTGCTCGAGCCCCTCGGCGCAGGAGGGGCAATGCTGGCAGGAATCGACCAGGCAGCCGATTCCGACCGTCTCGCCGACCGCGAAGCCGGCGACGTCCGCGCCGACGGCGGTGACGCGGCCGACGATCTCATGACCGGGGACGCAGGGATAGAGCGTGCCGCCCCATTCCGAGCGCACCGTGTGCAGGTCCGAATGGCAGACGCCGCAAAAAAGGATGTCGATCTGGACGTCGTGCGGACCGGGTTGGCGCCGCTCGATGGCGAGCGGCTCGAGCGGCTTGTCGGCGGCATAAGCGCCATAGGCTTTGATGGTCATGGGAACTCCGTTTCGTGTCTTTGAGAAAGAGGTCGGCATTGTGGACGTTCGGCGGGCGAAGACGCTCCCCTCCGCCATCCCGGCCACGCGATCGAGTCAGCGATCGACCGTCTTCATCATCTGCTCGTTATATCGCGCGCCCTGAACCGGCACCTTCGCCAGCACGTCGTCAAGCTCGCGCAGGTCCGTCGCGTTCAGCGCAACGTCCGCGCCGCCGATATTCTCCTGGAGGCGATCCAGCTTGGTCGTGCCCGGGATCGGCACGATCCACGGCTTCTGGGCCAGCAGCCACGCCAGCGCGACCTGGGCCGGCGTCGCTTGCTTGCGCGTGGCGATCTCGCCGATCAGCGCGACCAGATGACGGTTCGCCTGTCGCGCCTCCTCCGCGAAGCGCGGCAGCCTGTTGCGAATATCGCCTTCCGCGAATTTCGTGCTTTCGCCGATCTTGCCGGTCAGAAAGCCCCTGCCGAGCGGGCTGAACGGCACGAAGCCGATACCCAGTTCCTCCAGCACCGGCAGGACCCGCTCTTCCGGATCGCGGGTGAACATCGAATATTCGCTCTGCAGCGCGGTCACCGGCTGCACTGCATGCGCCCGGCGGATCGTCTGCACGCCCGCCTCGGACAGGCCGAAATGTCCGACCTTGCCCTCCTCGATCAGCGCCTTCACCGCGCCGGCCACGTCCTCGATCGGCACGTCCGGATCGACGCGGTGCTGGTAGAACAGATCGATGCGGTCGGTCCCGAGCCGCTTCAGCGATGCCTCCGCCACCTCCCTGATATGTTGAGGGCGGCTGTCGAGGCCTCTTTGCTCGCCGTTCGGACCGATATCGAAGCCGAATTTGGTGGCGATCACGATCTGATCGCGAAACGGCGCCAGGGCCTCGCCGACCAGCTCCTCGTTGGCGAAGGGGCCGTAGACTTCCGCGGTGTCGAAGAAGGTAACGCCGCGTTCGACGGCACCGCGGATCAACGCGACCGCCTGCTTCTTCTCCGTCGCGGGCCCGTAGCCGTAGCTGAGGCCCATGCAGCCGAGGCCGATGGCTGAGACTTCGAGGCCGCTTTTGCCGAGCTTACGTTTCCGAATGGTCATTTCGCGCCTCGTTTCGCCTGGGAAGCCGGTGGTCCGGCCAGATATTCGTCGTCGGTAACATGCTCCATCCAGTCGACGACCTTGCCGTCCAGAGCTTCCTGGATGGCGATATGGGTCATCGGCGTGGTCGGCGTCGCGCCGTGCCAGTGCCGGTGGCCCGGCGGGCACCAGATGACGTCGCCGGCCCCGATCTCCACGATCGGCTCGCCGTCGCATTGCGTCCAGCCGCGACCGGAGGTGACGATCAGGGTCTGGCCGACTGGGTGGCTGTGCCACGCGCTGCGCGCGCCGGGCTCGAAGGTGACGATCGCTCCGGCCACCCGCGCCGGCTCGGTCCTCTGGAAGGCGGAATCGATCCGGACGTTGCCGGTGAAATAGTCTGCCGACCCCTTGGCGGACGGCTGAGAACCGTTTCGCATGATCTCCATTCTCTTCTCCTTTCCGGCATGGGGTTCGCTCGACCGGCTTAGCCGGCGGAAGCATGGCCGAAGGACGCCCGGCCCTCGCCGATGTTCCTGCCGCCGCCACTTACTCCGCAGCCAATTTAGAGGGCGGCGAAGCATCGCCCAAGTGGCGCCCGCGTCGCGGACGGGACGCTCGTGCGCGAGCTACAGGACTGGTGCCCGCCCTCCCCCGGCTATCACCTCTATTATCCCAGCCGAAGGCAGCAATCGCCGGCCTTTGCGCTGCTGGTCGAGGCGCTTCGCTACCGTTCGTGACAAAGCCGCACGGCGAGACACCGAAAGGGCCGAAGGGAGGAGGGAGGCTGGCCTGGTCCGAGGCAGTAGCCTCAACCTTGCGCAACGGATGTCGGATCCGGCCCATAGCGGACCGCCGAAATTGTGTTAGATTTGTCTCATGATGGCCTTGAGTGCTTCGCGCGGGAAATGGGTCGTTGCTGCGCTGGTCGGCTGCGCGCTTATGGTTGCTGCCCTCAACTTCCAGTCGATCCTGCTTGCCGGCGGGATTGCCGCGGCGGATCGGCGCCCTTCGCTGTTGAGCGATGCGGAGTGGGGCAAAGCGACGAGTGCGCGTAAGTTTGGCCGTCGGTTCGCTGCCGGCGCCTCCGAGGCCGACTTGCTCGCCTGGCTCGCCGCGAACCGGTTCACTGTCGATCGCGTCAGCAAGAGTGCCGATCGAAGGATCGGGGGGCTACCCTGTGCGGAGCATGTTCAGGTGACGTGGTCCAAGGACGCATCAGGGAAGCTCGCGAGTGCCAGCGCCCAGGTCTCCGAGGGCGGGTGCCTTTAGCAGATTGTCCTCCTTCCACCGAGCAGACAGATGGTCGGCCGCGACAAACTGTCCCGCCACCTCTATAGCCCCCCGATGAGCCGAGGGACCGCGCCTAAATGACGCTGGCCGCGTTGATCGCCGCCTATCACGAATCGGACGAGCCGGGGGGCGGCCTCCGCGCCACCCTGCCGCTCGCCGGCCGCACCCTGGTCGAGCGGCAGGCGCGGCTTGCCGCAGCGGCGGGCGCGTCGCCGGTGATC
>JAQGLF010000314.1 GCA_028293025.1 Alphaproteobacteria bacterium | reverse complement strand
GAAGCTCGACGTGAACCACAAGGTCAGCAAGGTCGTCGGCGTGCGACGGCTGTCGTTCGCCAGCGCCGAGGAGACGCTGGAACTGACCGGGATGCTGATCGGCGGCGTCACGATCTTCGGCCTGCCGGAGACCATGCCGGTACTGATCGACGAGCGGGTCATGGCCCGCCCATCGATCATCGCCGGCGGCGGCAACCGCGCCAGCAAGATCCGCATCGCGCCGGGGGAGCTGCTCAAGATCCCGAACGCGCGGGTGGAGGATCTGGCCGTTCCGCGCTCGCCGGCGCCCGGCCCGACATGACGGATGACATAATCGTCCACCATGTTCCGCCGCATCCTCCTGCCGACCGACTTCTCCACCGCCTCGGAATGGGTCTTCGATGACGCGGTCCGGATCGCCGGCGCCGAGGGGGCGGAGCTGGTCATCCTCCACATCCGGATGACCCGCACCTCGCGGCCCGACGAGCTACGCTTCCCCGCCGACCCCTCGCTCTATGAATACGCCGAGCAGTACGAGCTGACCAAGCTCCGCGAGCGCGTGCAACGCGTCAACACCTCGGTGCAGACGCGGCTCGTCGTGCAGCAAGCCCCCGATCCGGGCGGCGCCATCTGCCGCGCGGCGAAGGACGAGGCGGCCGACCTGATCATCATGTCGACCCACGCGCGGCACCACGTCGCCCACCTCATCCTCGGCTCGACGACCCGCAACGTCATCACCAATCCTCCCGCGCCCGTGCTCGCCATCCGCTACGGCATCCCGAAGCGGACCGCCCTCCAGCGGCTCGTCGTGCCGGTGCACCCCAAACAGGTCTCGACCGGCGCGCTCGACCTGGCGCGCCGCATCGCCGCGGAGAAAGGCGGCGAACTGCACCTGATCACCATCTGCGATGAGCGCGACCTCGCCGACGCCGAGCGCCATCTCGCCGAAGTCGCCAATGGCGCCCGCACCGCCGTCATCCGCGGCAGCGACATCGACAGCGAGATCGTCCGCTACGCCGAGCGCGTCGACGCCGACGTGGTCGTCCTCAACGCGAAACAGGAGCTCAGCTCCCTCAAGGTCGACGTCATCCGCCACGCCAAGACCCCGGTGCTGATCGCACCGTAGGGGCGGCGCGACCGCGCCTCGGCTCGATCACCGGCGAGTCGCGGTCTCTGGCCCGGCGTTGCGTCCAAGAGGGCGGCGACCGGGCTCCAGGAGGCCGCGACTCGGCCCAGATCCGCGGCTGTTGAGCGCAATCCCCCGGCGGCTCGGCCCAAATAGCCCGGTGTTGAGCCCAAATAGGCGAACGTTGAGCCCAAATAGGCGGCGGTTGAGCCCAAACAAGCGGCGGTTGAGCCCAAATAGACGGCGGTTGAGCCCAAACAGGCGAATGTTGAGCCCAAACATGCGGCGGTTGAGCCTCAATGGGCGGCGGTTGAGGTCACGGAGGCGACAGTTGGCTCCAAATGGGCGGCGGTTGGGCTCAAACAGGCGACGGTTGAGCCAAAATGGGCCACGGTTGGGCGAAAACACCGCACCATTGAGCCCAAATACGCTAAGGGTTGCCTCAAAGAGCCTGACGTTGGCCTCGAATGGCTCACAAGTGGGCTCTGATCGCCCAACCGCGGCGTCGCAGAGCCCAACCGCGGCCCCACCAGAGCCCAATCGCGGCCTCGCGGAGCCCGATCGCGGCGTCGCAGACCTCAATTGTGAGCTCTTTGGGGCAAACATTCGCCTCTTTGGGGCAAACGTTCGCCTCATTCGGGCAAACGTTCCGCCTCACGCCTTGGCCATACCGAGACAGCCGCGTAGAAATCGCGCTTCGCGCGGGTAGCGCGCTTCGCGCGGGTGGCGCGTCTTCGAAGTTGTGGGCGGAATGCGGAAACAGCACCGCCGCCTCACCCCTCCATCGCCACCATGAACTCGGCCACGCTTTCGAAGCGCTCCTCGGCTTCCTTGGCCAGGGCGCGGTGGATGGCGGCGGCGACCTGGGGCGGGACCCCGGCCACTTCTTCGAGCGGGCGGGGGGACTCGGTGGTGTGGGCGCGGACGATCGAGGCCAGGTCGCCGGCTTCGCCGAAGGGATGGTAACCGGCCAGCAGCTCGTAGGCGATCAGGCCGAGGCTGTATTGATCCGACTTCATGCTGGCCGGGTGGCCGCCGAGAATCTCGGGGGCGATGTACATGAGCGTCCCGACGATGCCGACGCTCTTGCCCGACTGCACGATCGTCGCTTCCTCGTCGCCGATCGGGCCGGTCATCTTCGCCAGACCGAAATCGAGGACGCGCGGCGAGGGCGTCTCCGTCTCCCGGTCGGACACGAGCATGATGTTCTCCGGCTTCAGGTCGCGGTGCACGACCCCGGCGCGGTGCGCGGAGTCGACCGCATCGATGATGGGGCGCATCAGGTCGAGCATCTGCCGGAGCGGCTGCGGCCCGCTGCCGATCGTCTTTCGCAGCGTCTGCCCCTCCAGGTACTCCATCACCAGATAGGCATGGCCGGCCGCCAGGACGCCGAAGTCGTGGATGGTGACGATCCCCGGGTGGCGCAGGCGGGCCACGATCCGTGCCTCGCGCTCGAACCGGCTGCGCATCGACGAGCTGCCGACGAGATGCGAGAGCAGCACCTTGACCGCCACGGGGCGGTTGAGCCGCTTCTGCATGGCCATGTACACCGACCCCATGCCGCCGCGGCCGAGGATGCGCGTGACCAGGTACTTGTCCTCGATCGTCCGCGGCACCCCCTCCTCGCGCACCAGCACTTGCTGGTCGAGCTCGCACGTTCCCTGGTCGGACGGATAGCAGCGGCCGCACGTCGGGCAGGAGCGGATCTCGTCGAGCAGTGGCGCCGGTATACGGGCCGCGGTGCTGTTGCCCCAGACCAGCGAGGGCGATCCCTTCAGCCGCGAGTAGTCGAACGTCAGCGCCAGCTGCGCCGCGAGCGTCCGCAGCAGTTGGCGGTCTTCCTTGCCGTACGGCTCCTCGGACTTGCGCTCGCCGAGCACCATCAGGCCGGCCAGGCGCTGCTCGATCAGCATCGGCACGATCAGGTGCGCGTCGCACTCCGTCAGCCAGTCGCGCTCCGCAGGCGGCAGGCGGCGGACCAGTGGCCGTGTGGCGCGGCTGTGCAGGTCGAGAGGATCGTCGTCCGTGGCCAGGAGAGTCGGCAGCGCGCCCGTCGCCGGCAGCGGATGGGCGATCCTGGCCGTGTCGCCGCGCGCGAACTCGCGGTAGTACGCCTTCCCCTCGACGTCGATGTGCCAGAGCGAGACATGCTTCGGATGCAGGGCGCGGTCGATTTCGTCGAGAGCCACCCGCGACAGGCCGACCATGTCCGAGCCTCCGCGGACCATCGAGACGACGTGCAGCAGCAGTTGCCGCGCGTCGTACTGCTCGCGGAAATAGCGGCGGTCGAGTGCCTCCAGCAGGCGGCGGCGATAGCGGATCACCAGCGCCAGCGGCAGGATCAGGAGCAGGTAAATCGCCGGCGTCCCGGTCAGCACCACCGAGATCGAGTCGCGGCGATGCGCATAGAGATAGCCGACGAGGCCGAGCACCGGCAGCGACATGGCCACCAGCAGCGTCCCCCGCGCCAGCGCGTACTGGATGCTGCGGCGCACCAGGACGCGGATGTTGAACATCCGGTGCCGCACCACGGCATAGGCGAAGATGGCCGAGCCGGCGATGACGCCGGCGCTGTTGATCATGGAGCCGACTTCCGAGAGCATGAAGCTGTCGAAGGTCGAGAGGATGTTCGAGACGATCCAGCCGAAGACGCCCGGCAACAGCGCCAGGAAGATCAGTTGCAGGCGGCGCCGCGCGTTCAGCTCCTGGATGCCGCGGAAGCGGAACGCCAGGATGACCAGCGCCGCCACCAGCAGCGCCGGCCCGAGCAGCTTGTAGATCGCGTCGCGGCTCGGCACCATCGGCACCGTGTCGTGCACCCGCTGCAGCGCCCACCACGCCGCCTCCAGGAAGATCGGGATCGACAGCACGTAGCCGACGAGCTGCCAGGCGATCGGCGCCCGCCGCTCGCCGCTGGCGAAGACGAGGGCGAAGTTGACGATCACGCCGAAGAACATGGCCATGAAGAAGCAGTCGACCAGGAAGACCGCCCCCCGTCCCCACTCCGGCAGCGAAGCCACCAG
>JAQGLF010000290.1 GCA_028293025.1 Alphaproteobacteria bacterium | reverse complement strand
AGAGATGCCGCCCCTGTCGCGTAACGCCGCACGGAACTGGGAGCGGCAGGTAAAGCCGGGCTCGATTCTTGCCATGTGGAAGGATCGGCCGACTCTCGATAACATCCACTGTGCAGTACTAGCCGTTGCCCGTGAAGAGCTATCAGATTTTTTTGCATTTGTGAGCACATATGTATCGATATATCGGCCATTTACGGCCTACTTCCGCGTTATAGAAACTCAACTCGTGGAGGAATTTGAACTTGCTAGTGAATGGATTACGAATAACCGGGCGCTTTTGTCAAAGATAGCGGCAGGAACGTCGCTTGCAGAAGGCCACTGGAGATCGGGCGAGGGTAGTGGGAAAGATGACTACTCGCTCGCTAATTTGAGCTGCAGCCTTTCCAATGTAGTCGCCGGCGCCATGATTGCGGGCTATGGCGATGAGTCCACGAAGACCGCCATCAAGAGATGGACGCGGCTACAACTCCCCAATACGAGCGCCGAGAGTGCCGCGCTGGCCGAGGCCATGTACGCTGTCTGGACGTCGATAGTCTGCGCAACGGAAGGCCGGCGCTCTTCAGGACGGTCAGGAGACACTGGTTTAATTGGTGAAACCGTGTGTGATTTAGTTGCTAACGGCAATGTCTCGTCGTTCGTCTTAGAGTATTGGAGCCAACGTTTCGATGTTCTGCGGGGCATGGATGCCAAGATGAGGGGTACCCGGGAGGAGCGCGTAAAGTTCTTTAATGAAGCCTTGCCGTCGCTGCTTGATACCGATGATCATGCAGAGTCTCGATCATTCGTTGTCGGTTTACTACTATCGATGATAGGGAATGGTTCATTTGATCACCTCTCATTAGCTACTCAGTTTTTTAAGAAGCTCCCGGCTGGCTTGATATGGTTTGGTGCGCTGGCATCACTGCACGCAGACAGCAATGTGTTCACATTCAAGAGCGGAGTCGCGCATCGATTTGCAAGGGACAGGTCTATCCCGCTCGACCTTTTTGGCCCTTCTCGTGCCGATATTTCGGCAGCTGAATGGACGGCTCTCTCGCGGTCAGCTGGGGCTATAGTAGATATCCCGTCTGTCATGAATAGAGCAATCGTTGCGGAAGTTCTGCCCGGGGTAGAAATGTTGGTCAGGCTGGGCACCGAGGCGGCGGGAGCGCGCGGTGGTATTAGCACGCTCACGGCGGAAGAGGTAAGAGAGCTACAATATTATTTAGACCGCGCGAGACGACTTCTCGTTGATGCAGGTCGTCCGAGGCAGAACGATCTTTTCCGAACCGATGTCAGTCCAAGACGCAGGCGGTAATTTCGACGGGTGGCGCAGCTTCCTCAGCCAGAGGGCGGAGCAGCAATTCCGGGGACACGATACCTAACTCGATCCCTGCTCACCCCCCCCGCCCCTCCGCCCCCTCGCCATGCGGATACCCTGGACGACGGCGAAGATGCCGCCGGCCGCGATCGCGATCGAGACGACGAGCATGGAGAGGTCGCCCGAGCCGTGGGTGTCCATGAGCATGAAGATGAGGAGGCCGGTGCAGCCGCCGCCGACGAGCAGCAGGCAGAGGCCGCAGCCGATCAGGAAGATGCCGCCGAGGACGTTGGTGGGGCGGTCGTTGGGCGCGGTGACTGGCACTGGAACGGGAATTCCGGGGGCACGTGACTCAATGGCCCGAGCGGCGAGCTGCTAGCCGGTCTGCCCGCGACTGCGCACAAATGCCGCCCTGCCTTTGGCTATTGAGCCACCGGCTTCGCGTGCCGCGACAGCCCCGACGCGACGCCGGCGTGACGGCGGTCACGCGCTCCGCGCTGCGCTGCCTTTAATCCTCGTCGCTGGGCCGGGCGGAAATGTTCGCCGCGCCGGCCCCGAACCTGGAGACAAGCCATGCACATCCCTCGCTTCCTGCTTTCCGCCGCCGCAGTGGCCGCGGTCGCCTCGCCCGCTCTGGCGGCCGACGACACGGCGCAAACCACAGCCTTCGTCCGGCTGGGCCATCCGGTGCGGGTGGTCGCCATCAATCAATCAGAAAGGGGGGATTCGACGTCTACCACCTGGGTGATCGTCCGCGACAACGGCAGGCTGCTGGCGGTCGACGTGCAGCCGAACCTTCGGGCAGAAACTGCCGAAATCGTGACGGCCCCGGGCCGTCACCTGCTCACCGCCAAATGCGGCAACCACATCGCGACCGTGAAGTCGTGCACCGTGACGGCGGCGCCGGTCGGCTAGGCGCCGGCATTCGCACACCAGCGGTCGGCCGCTCCAGCCATGCCTTTTCGGTTGGCGGGAGCGGACGCCGTACTTAGGGTGGGTAAATGGTGGAAGCGAGTTGCTAGACATCTTATATCAGAAGCAAATCGCCGAGGCTTGCGGTAAATCCAAGGAATAGATTGCGCCATTCGCATTATCTTGGTGGTGCCCACAGACAGAGTAGCAGGCCGGCGACCGCGATGACGGCATGCGGAAGCATTACGCCCATATAGAAAGGCACCTTCATCCACCTCTTTCCCAGCCGAGGGCCGTGGAAGCTGTCATACCAGCCCTGACGAATCTGAAAGGGCGCTGTATCGGCTCCCCCACCACCTCTGAAGTGGGCTTCGATTGCCTCGATGCGTGCGTTGAAAGAGTGCTGATGGATTTTCCACACTGCATCGACCAACCAAAAAACGAGAGCGCTCAGGGAAGCGACGAGGAGTATTTCCGGCTTCGCTTTATCGTAGGCCAGCCCCACCCCGGTCGCGCTGAACGTGATGCTCCAAGCTTTGATGGTTAGAGCGCGACCATCGAAATCTTCGATCGTCTTTTGCAGTTGCAGATATTCCTGCGCGAGAAAATCATTGCGCTTGTCGTCATTCATGATGATCCTCCTCGATCTGCAGTACGGACGAGACGGGACATCATAGATCGCGGGATCGGTTGGTACGGTCGCGTCTCAGCCCCCGGCCCTCCGCCCGCGCGCCATGCGGATGCCCTGGACCACGGCGAAGACTCCACCTCCCGCCAGCGCCAGCGAGATGACCAGCATGGGGATGCCGCCGGCCGAGCTTGCGCCGGGAGCAGGACGAGGAGGCCGGCGCAGCTACCGACGACGAGCAGCAGGCAAGGGCGCAGCCGATCAGCGGAGCTGCCTGGAGGGGCGTAACTAAGCGGCTAAGGGGCGGGGCCGGCCGGATTTCAGTCATCATCCGAGTTCCAGCCGGCGCGGATCATCCGCAGGCCGACACAGAAGCAGACAATGCCGCCCACAGCGGTCGCGAGCGAGATTGCCAGGATCAGCCAGGACAGGCCCGCCGCTCCGTCGCCTGTGTGGCGCGCATCGCTCCACGCCCAACGCGAGCAGGAGCCGCCGAGGAAGACGCTGCCGGCGCCGCAGAGGACCAGGAACAGACCGGCGACGATGCTTCCGGGATCGCGGTCGTTCCGGTTCATCCGGCCCCCTTCACCCCCCGCCCCTCCGCCCCCTCGCCATGCGCACGCCCTGGACGATGGCGAAGATGCCGCCCCCCGCGATCGCGATCGAGACGACGAGCATGGAGAGATCGCCCGAGCCGTGGGTGTCCATGAGCATGAAAATGAGGAGGCCGGTGCAGCCGCCGCCGACGAGCAGCAGGCAAAGGCCGCAGCCGATCAGGAAAATGCCGCCGAGGACATTGGCGGGTTGGTCGACCGGCGCGGGGCCGGTCGGCGGGACCGGGTCCGCGCCCGGGCTCGGGCCGCCTTCTTCCTCGTTCATGCCCCCGTCCCTCCCATCGCCTCGAGCTTCGCCCGGCCCGGCGCGCCAGGGCGGTAGAAGCTGTTATAGGTGTCGAACGGGATCATCCGTCCGTCCGGCGTGGCGAAATGGATGCAGCTCCTTTTCACCGTGCC
>JAQGLF010000279.1 GCA_028293025.1 Alphaproteobacteria bacterium | reverse complement strand
TTCGAGCCAGAGCTTCATGCTGGTCGGCGCGCTGGTCCTCATCCCCCTCATCCTCGCCTACACCGCCTGGTCCTATTGGGTCTTCCGCGGCAAGGTGGGCGAGCACAGCTACCATTGAATTGTCACTTGGCGGCGGGACGGGCGATCCATAGACGCTGCAGGGGGAGTTTCGACCGATGAACAAGGCCCTTTTGCTCGCCACGACCCTCTCCTTCGCGACGGCGCCGCTCGCCGCGCAGGAGACGCCGCGGCGGCCCGCCCAGCCGGCGGTACCGGTCGAGAACCAGCGGCCGGACCCATCGCGCACCGCTTCGCCCGACCGCGGCGTGCTCTTCCAGCCGGAGAGCGTGGCCAGCGACGGCGCGGTGATCGTCGAGGGCCAAAGGGTCGATTATCGCGCGGTGGCGGGGACCCTGATCGTCCACCCCAAAGGCTGGGACGACGCCGCCTGGCGCGCCCACGCCTCGACGCCGGGTTCGGGGCCCGGCAGCCAGGGCCCGCTCGGCGAGGAGGACAAGAATCCGCAGGCCGAGGCCTCGATGTTCTACGTCGCTTATTTCAAGAAGGGCGTGCCGGCGGCGAACCGGCCGATCATGTTCCTCTACAATGGCGGCCCCGGCTCCTCGACGGTGTGGCTGCACATGGGCGCCTTCGGCCCGCGCCGGATCGTCACCGCCGATCACGAGCATACGCCGGCCGCGCCCTACAATGTCGTCGACAATGCGTTCAGCCTGCTCGACGCCAGCGATCTCGTCTTCATCGACGCGCCGGGCACCGGCTTCAGCCGCATCGCTGGCAAGGACAAGGAGAAGGCCTTTTGGGGCGTCGACGCCGACGCTTATGCCTTCAGCCAGTTCATCTTGGGCTTCCTCAGCAAATACGGCCGCTGGAACTCGCCCAAATATCTGTTCGGCGAGAGCTACGGCACGCCGCGTTCGGCGGTGGTGGTGAATCAGCTCCAATCGCAGGACAATGTCGACTTCAACGGCGTCGTCCTGCTCTCGCAGATCCTCAATTTCGACATCGACGCCGACGGGCCGGAGAATAATCCGGGCATCGACCAGGCCTATATCGCGGCCCTGCCGACCTATGCGGCGACCGCCTGGTACCACAATCGGCTGGCGGGGCCGCGGCCGGCCAGGCTCGAGGATTTCCTGAGCGAGGTCGAGCATTTCGGCGCGACCGATTATGCCATGGCCCTCCAGGCCGGCGCCGAGCTCGATCCCGCTCGCCGCCAGCAGATCGCACAAAAGCTCGCCGGCTATACCGGCCTTCCGGTCGACTACATATTGCGCGCCAACCTCCGGATCAGCGGCGGCGAGTTCGAGAAGAATCTGCAGGACCCGGCCGGCCTCACCACCGGCCGCCTCGACACCCGCTTCTCCGGCCCGACCCTGGACCTGCTCAGCAAGGAAGCGGAATATGATCCGCAATCGGCGGCGATCAGCTCCGCCTATGTCTCGGCTTTCAACGATTATGTGCGGAACCGGCTCGGCTATGGCGGCGAGTCGACCTTCAAGCCGGAGATCGACGTCTTCAAATATTGGGAGTTCAAGCATCAGGTCCCGGGCGCGGCCTTCGCCTTTCCCGGCGCGACCAACGTCATGCCCGACATGGCGCAGGCGCTGAAATATAATCCGAACCTGAAGGTGCTGGTCGCCGGCGGCTATTTCGACCTCGCCACGCCCTTCTACCAGGGCTGGTACGAGATGCATCACCTGCAGGTCCCGGCGGCGCTGCAGAACAATATCGAATATCATTATTACCCGTCCGGCCACATGGTCTACGCCAATGAGGAATCGCTGAAGGGCATCCATGACGACGTCGCCGCCTTCGTCCGCCGGACCAGCGGCGTCCGCTGACCCGCCCGCGCCGCGGCTCCTGCGCCGCCTCGCCTGGTTCGCCGGGCTTTGGGCCGCCGGCGTGGCGAGCGTCGGCGCCATCGCGGCGCTGATCCGCTGGTGGATCGGCTGAGCGAGCGCCGCCTCATCCTCGCCGCCGGCGCGCTCCTCGCGGGCCTAGGCGTCGCGCTCGGCGCGTTCGGTGCGCATGGGCTGAAGGCGATGCTCGACGCGGAGCGGCTCGGCTGGTGGCAGACGGGGGTCCAATATCAGATGTGGCACGGCCTCGCGCTCGTCGCGCTGGCGGCGGCGCCGGTCGAGCGGGTGAAGCTGCCGGCGTGGCTGCTCGGCGCGGGGGCCGTCCTCTTCTCCTTCAGCCTCTATGCGATGGCGCTGACCGGCTGCCGCTGGCTCGGCGCGGTGGCGCCGCTCGGCGGCCTGGCGATGATCGCCGGCTGGGGGCTTTTGGCGTGGCGGGCACTGCGCTCGGGGTGAATGCGCGGCAGCGGCCTTGTTGCAGCGCAGCACCACGGCTATATCGCCGCAACAATTTTCCCGAACCGCGAGTTTCCCCGTAATGAGCCTCCGCAACGTGGCGATCATCGCCCACGTCGATCACGGCAAGACGACCCTGGTCGATCAGCTGTTCCGCCAGTCCGGCACCTTCCGCGACAATCAGCGCGTGGAGGAGCGGGCGATGGATTCGAACGACCTCGAAAAGGAGCGGGGGATCACCATCCTCGCCAAATGCACGTCGGTCGAATGGGCGCATGACGGCGAGACCACCCACATCAACATCGTCGATACGCCCGGCCACGCCGATTTCGGCGCCGAGGTCGAGCGCATCCTGTCGATGGTCGACGGCGTCATCCTGCTCGTCGACGCGGCCGAGGGGCCGATGCCGCAGACCAAGTTCGTCACCGGCAAGGCGCTGGCGCTCGGCCTTCGCCCGATCGTCGTCGTCAACAAGATCGACCGGCCCGACGCCCGGCCGGCCGAAGTGCTCGACGAAATCTTCGAACTGTTCCTGACGCTCGAGGCCAATGACGACCAGCTTGATTTCCCGACCCTCTATGCGAGCGGGCGCGCGGGCTATGCGGGCCTCACCGACGACGTCCGCTCGGGCAATCTGACGCCCTTGTTCGAGACCATCGTCGCCCATGTGCCGGCGCCGAACGCCAATCCGGACGGTCCCTTCCGCATGATCGGCGTGCTGCTCGACCGCGACCCGTTCCTCGGACGTATCCTCACCGGCCGCATCGAGAGCGGCCGTCTCGAGGTCAACATGCCGATCAAGGCGCTCGACGTCGATGGCAAGCTGGTCGAGGAAGGCCGCGCGACCAAGGTCTTCGCCTATCGCGGCCTCGAGCGGGTGCCGGTCGAGCAGGCGCAGGCGGGCGATATCGTCGCCATTGCCGGGCTCACCAAAGCGACGGTGTCGAACACCATCGCCGAGCCCGCCGTCACCCGCGCCATCGCCGCGCGGCCGATCGATCCGCCGACCCTGGCGATGAGCTTCACGGTCAACGACAGCCCCTATGCCGGCCGCGAGGGCGACAAGGTGCAGAGCCGGGTCATCCGCGACCGGCTCGAGCGCGAGGCCGAAACCAATGTCGCCATCCGCCTTACCGAGAGCGCCGAGAAGGACGCCTTCGAAGTGGCTGGGCGGGGCGAGCTCCAGCTCGGCGTGCTGATCGAGACGATGCGGCGCGAGGGATTCGAGCTGTCGATCAGCCGTCCGCGCGTCCTTTTCCGCGACGGTCCCGGCGGTCGCGAAGAGCCCTATGAGACGGTCGTCGTCGACGTCGACGACGGCTATGCCGGCACGGTCGTCGAGAAGATGGCTCAGCGCAAGGGCGAGATGACCGACATGCGCCCCTCGGGCGGCGGCAAGACCCGGCTGACCTTCTCGGCGCCGTCCCGCGGCCTGATCGGCTATCATGGCGAGTTCCTGTCCGACACCCGCGGCACCGGCATCATGAACCGGCTGTTCGAGAGATACGGGCCCTATAAAGGCCCGATCCAGGGCCGGCAGAACGGCGTGCTCATCTCGATGGAGCAGGGCGAAGCGGTCGCCTATGCGCTGAACATGCTGGAGGAGCGCGGTGTCCTGTTCATCTCGCCCGGCGAGAAATTATACGAAGGGATGATCATCGGCGAGAACGCCAAGCCGCAGGATCTCGAGGTCAATCCGCTCAAGTCCAAGCAGCTCACCAACTTCCGCGCCTCGGGGCCCAAGGACGAATCGATCCGGCTGACCCCGCCGCGCCGGATGACGCTCGAGCAGGCGATCGCCTATATCGAGGATGACGAATTGGTCGAAGTGACGCCCAAGGCGATCCGCCTCAGGAAGCGCTTCCTCGATCCCCATGAGAGGAAGCGGGCGTCGCGCAAGGCCGCTTGATGGGCGCGAAAGCGCGGCTGGGGATGTTGGCCGGGGCAGGGCTGCTGACCGTGCTGGCCTTGCCCGGGCACGCGCGGGCCGCCGGCTTCGATTGCACGCGCGCTCGCGCCGCGGACGAGGTGGCGGTGTGCCGCGACCGGCGGCTCTCGGAGATGGACAGCGAGATGAGCGCCCTCTGGTATGCCTATTCGCGCGTGCCGATGCTGATGGGCGGCAACGGCGCGCGGATGGACGCGGCGCAGGCCTTCCTTGCACGGCGCCGCGCCTGCCGCGGCAATGTCGTCTGCCTCACCGCCGCCTATCGCGCCCGGATCGACGCGCTCCGTCGCGACATCGACAAGGCGATGGCCGGCTTCCGGCATTTCGTCAGCGGCTAGGCGCCGCCGGCCATCTCCAGCACCACCGCCCATTCCTCGTCCCGCACCGGCGACACGGAGAGGCGGGACTGGCGCAGCATCTCCAGCTTGGCCAGGCGCGGCTCGGCCTTCATCGCCTTGAGCGTCACCGGATTGGCCAGCGGGCGCACCGGTGTGACGGCGACCGAGACCCAGTTCGGGTCCTTCGGGTCGGGCGCGCCCTCGCGGGTGATGCGCATGATGCCGACCGCCGCTTTCTGATCGCCGCTATGGTAGAAGAAGGCCTCGTCGCCGGCTTTCATCGCCTTGAGGTGAAGGCGCGCCGCCGGGTTGCGGACGCCGTCCCACTCGGTGCCGCCGTCGCGGACGAGTTCGTCCCAGCTGTAGCTCGCAGGCTCCGATTTCATCAGCCAATACGCCATGGATCTCCCTTTCGCGCGCCAGCGTAGATTTTTCCCGCGCGCCGCGCCACAAGGACCGCGATGCGGCGGCTCCTCTTCCTGTTCAGCCTGTGCCTGGCGGCCTGCGGGTCGCCCGTGCCCGACGGCAATGCCGCGATCGACCAGAATGCGGCCAATGCCCCGGATATCGTAACGCCGGGCGTGGTCGCGGTGCGGGTCGGCGAGCTGGGGCCGAATTTCGAGGCGTGCAGCGCCGCCGGCACCACCCGCCATCTCGACGCGGGCGAGAGCCTTCCGGTGCGGGCGGCGCCGTTCGACAATGCCGCGCAGGCCGGCGCAGTGGCGGCCGGCGGGCGCTTCTTCGTCTGCAGCCGCTCGATCGACCAGAAATGGTTCGGCATCGTCTATGACGGCAGCGGCGCCCTCGCGCCCGCCTGCGGCGTCTCCGAGCCAGCGAACACCCGGCACGATTATTCCGGCCCATGCCGCTCCGGCTGGATCCAGAGCGCCTATGTGAAGGTCATCGCCGGCAACGACCTGCCCCCGCCAGTGGCAAATCAGATGGCGCCGATGGCGAATCAGGCGACGGCGGCGCCCTCCGGGGGCTGAGCGGAGGCGCGGGGGAGCGGCGCAAAAATGCCTTTTTTTCAAAAAGTTCCCGCCGCCGAAGCCTTTTTCTTCGATGTGCCCCCTAAGTCACACGACTCGTCGCGCGATTCGGCGCGGCGGGTTGATCCCGGCCGGTCGCTCCATCATCTGCACCTCAGCCGAGGGATTGCGCGAACAAGCGGGAACCGCATTCGCAGGAAGCAAGCCGGTACAAGATAGCGAGAGCGGGCGTCGCCGCGGTTCGAAGGGGAACCGGCGACCAGCGAGACGGGGGCGATCGGCGATGCGCGTTGCGCATCCGGGGGATCAGCATACCGCATAAACTTGGAAGTCGATGACCAGGATTTTCCGGGCCGCGGGCGTTGCCGCGGCGTGTGCCGCGCTCAGCGCGACCGCAACCCTTGCCGCGCCCGGTGCGCCGGCGCAGATTCAGGGCGAAGCCGTGCAGGGCCAGGCCGTTCAGGGCCAGGCCATTGTGGGCCAGGCGCAGCCGGCCGCGATCGGAAACGCCTTTGCCGGCCTGTTCCGGAGCGCCGTCGCGGCGATCGCCGGCAGCCGGACGGCGGCCGAGCCGATTGCGGCACCGCTGCCGGTGCCGACGCTCGATCAGCTCGTTTCCCGCTTCGCCACCGGCGCCGCGTCGGACCGCGAGCAGGATTGCCTGGCCAGCGCCGTCTATTTCGAATCGCGCGGCGAGCCGATCGAGGGTCAGCTCGCCGTCGCCCAGGTGGTGATCAACCGCGCCGCCTCCGGCCGCTATCCGGTCGATCTCTGCGACGTCATCACCCAGCATGCCCAATTCTCGTTCGTCCGCCACGGCCGCATGCCGATGGCGGACCGCGCGTCCGAAGCCTGGCGCAAGGCGGTGGCGATCGCCCATATCGCCCATGACAAGCTCGCTTTGGCCGAGCTGCCGTCCGGCGTCCTCTGGTATCATGCCGATTACGTCTCGCCGAGCTGGGGCAAGAGGCTGACGCGCCAGGCCCGGATCGGGCTCCACATCTTCTACAGCTGATCGGGCGCGCGCTTCAGCGTTCGGAACGTCACCGAGTAGCGCAGCTTTTCCATCGGCGGGATCGAATGCTCCCATTCGCTGCGCGCGGGGCCGCGCAGCAGATAGGCGGATCGCGGCTCGGCCGGCACATTCTTCCGCTCCCATTTGTCCCCCGCTTTGCGCCGGAAGCGCAGCCGCGCCTCGGCGAGCAGCGAGATGCCGATCACGTCGCCAAAGTCCGGCCGGTCGCGGTGCCAGCCAATGCCGGCACCGGGCGCATATTCGATCATGAGGACATGTTCGAGCGCCTCAGCCGGCAGGCCCGCGAAAGCGGCGGCCTTTTCCCGGAGGGGCAGCAGCCAGACCGGGATCGGCCCCGCCTCGCGCAGGCCGCTGCCGTCGAACGCATAATGCCAGCCATAGGAGATGGTGCGCCGATTGCCCTCGAAGCCGTGGAACTGGAAGGGCGCGAAGGGCAGCTCCGCGATCAGCGACGCCAGCTTCGCCTCCTCCGCCGGCGCGATCAGCTCCCGCCGATAAGCCATGCCTTCCGGCAGCGCCGGCGGGTCGGGCTCGAACAGGGTCGGTTGGGGCAGGGCCAAGACGGCAATCCTCTCGGGCGGGTTCTGGGTCCCTAGCAATTCGGTAAGCATTTCTGTGGCATGGAGGCTCGAAACGTCGGCTTTTCCGGGGACCAGAATGCACGAGATCCGCTCATCGATCCTTTCGGGCGAAGTGAAATCGGACCCGGTCGCGCGCAAGGGCAGCGGCAAGGGCCGCGACGGCGGCGGCCTTGGCGGACTGACCAAGATCGCGGTCAAGCGCCAGGAGGCGCGGGTCACCAACCAGCGCCTGGAGGACCGGCACCGCGACATCGTCGAAGAGACGACGATCGTCTTCCGCCGCAAGAAGCAACAGGCGCGCGTCGTCAACGTCTCCTCGCGCGGGGCGATGGTCGAGGCCGAGATCGAGCCGCGAATCGGCGAATCGCTCGACATCTTCTTCAGCGGCGAGAACCGGACGCGCTGCGCCGTCCGCTGGGTCCGCGACGGCCGGATCGGCCTCGAATTCGTCAACGAGACGATCTTCTGGGAAAGCGCGCCCAGCGGTCCTGTGTTCCATTATGAGAGCGCCGGCCAGGAACAGGGCGCGCCGCAAGAGGCCGAGCCTGTCCAGCGCGAGCCCCGCCAGCGCCTGCTGCGCAGCGGCACGCTCTACTGGAGCGGCGTCTCGGTGCCGGTGCGGCTCAGGAACATCTCATCCGGCGGCGCCCGCGTCGAAGGCGGCCGCGACCTTTGCCAGGGGGCCGAGGTCGAGCTCGATCTCGGCGAAGCCGGCTTCCACGTCGCCGAGGTGCGCTGGTCGAGCGACGGCCAGATCGGCCTCCGCTTCGCCAGCGATTTCGATCTCGACACGCTCGCGCCGGCGGTGCTGCAATCGACCGGGCCCGCGTCGGATCTGCTGAAGCCGGCTTATCTCGAAACCGAGCTCAGCCCGGATTCGCCCTGGGCCGCCCGCTTCGAGCGGCTGTCGATGACCGACCTCAAGATCCTCGACCACGACGGCTGAAGCCGCCGCGCAGGTGCGTTGCCGGCGCCGCGCATGGAGCCGAGCAGCCGCAGCATTCCGGCCGAACGCGAAGCATTGAGCATCGGGGTGTGGCGGGGGTAAGCCCGCGCCAGGGAGATTGCTCATGCGGCTCGGATTCCTGCTGATCTTCGTCCTGGCGCTGGCGCCTGCGCCCGCCGCCGCGTCCGCCGATGCTCCGGCCAGCTATGCGGAAAGGCTGAAGGAGGGCGACGCGATCCTCCACGACTTCCGCTTCGCCGACGGCGAACGCCTGCCCGAAGTCCGCATCCATTATGCCACCTTGGGGACGCCGCGGCGCGACGCGGCGGGCGCGATCGTCAATGCGGTGATGATCCTCCACGGCACCGGCGGCACCGGCCGCCAGTTCCTCGCGCCGCAATTCGCCGGCGAATTGTTCGGGCCCGGCCAGCCGCTCGACATCGCCCGCTATTACGTCATCCTTCCCGACGGCCTCGGCCACGGCAGATCGTCGAAGCCGAGCGACGGGCTGCGCATGCGCTTTCCCAAATATGATTATGACGACATGGTCGAGGCCGAGCGGCGGATGCTGGTCGAGGGACTGGGCGTCACCCGCCTGCGGCTGCTGATGGGCACGTCGATGGGCTGCATGCACGGCTTCGTCTGGGCCGAGGCGCATCCCGATTTCGCCCGCGCGATCCTTCCGCTCGCCTGCCTGCCGGTCGCGCTCGCCGGCCATAACCGGATGTGGCGCGAGGCGGCGATCGAGGGGATCAGGCAGGACCCGGCGTGGCGCGGCGGCGACTATGCGAGCGAGCCGCTCCAGGGCCTGCGCACGGCCGAAACCGTGCTCCAGATCGCAGGCTTCGCGCCGCTCTATCTGCAGAAAGCCTATCCGACCCGCGACGCCGCCGACGCCGCGATCAAGGAGCGGATCGACCGGGCGCTGCCGACGCTCGACGCCAACGATCTCCTCTACCAGCTCGACGCCTCGCGGAACTACAATCCCTGGCCGGGACTGGAGCGGATCACGGCGCCGCTCATCTGGGTCAATTCGGAGGACGATTTCATCAACCCGCCGGGTTACGGCATCGCCGAGGAAGCGGCGCGGCGGATGAAGACCGGCCGCTACGTCCTGATCCGCGCCACCAGCGAAACGCGCGGCCACGGCACCCATACCTGGGCGAAATTCTGGCGCCAGGAGCTGATCGACCTGCTCCAGCGGTCGGACTGACTCTAGCGGCCCTTATCGCCCGCCGCGGCGGTGAGGGTCCGGATCCGCTCGAGCCAGGCGAGCCAGGCCTTGCGGCCGGTGTCGGTCAGCGACACCCGCGTCTGCGGCTTGCGGTCGACGAAGCGCTTGTCGACGCCGACATAGCCCGCTTCCTCGAGCTTGCGCAGATGGGTCGAGAGATTGCCGTCGGTGGCGCCGACCTTGTCGCGAAGCTCGGTGAACAGGGCTGCTTCGACCGTCGACAGATAGGCGACGATGCCGAGCCGCAGGCGGCCGTGGATGACGTCGTCGAGGGCGCTCTGGTCGAAGGGATTGTCGTCCGCCATCAGCGCGGTTCCGAACGCAGCAGCAGCAGGCCCGGCAGCAGCACGGTCAGCGCAACGCCGGCGGAGGCGAGCAGATAGCGGTCGGGCGACAGAATCATGGCCGTGAACAGCCCCACCATCAGCACGGCGGCGCCGCCCGCGGCAAGCGCAACCCGGTTCCGCGCCAGCGAGCCGGTGACGATCAGGGCTGAGGCGTAGACGGCGAAGGCGACCGGCACCGACCAGTCGAACGTCCCGGTTCCGGCGCCGGTATTGGCCGCGATCACGCTGCCGACGATCATCGAGACGATCGAGCAGGCGCCGGCCACCCACACGACTCGGGACGCGCGGTTGCCCGCCGACCCCGAGCCCGCTTTCCGCCGGATCGTGCGGGCGAGGACGAACTGCCCCCCGACGCCGATCACGCTGAAGCCGATCCAGATGAACGCGAAGATCGTATTGCCGTCGCCGATGACGCGGTGGAGCGCGAGGTGATGGACGGCGTAGGCTATGGTAAGGAGCAGGCCCCACCAGGTCAGGAAGCGGCCGCCAAGCAGGGGCGCGTGGGCGCCGCTCTCCGCCAATTGCCGCAGATAGTCGATGTCCCGGTCCGTCGCCTGCCCCGCATCCGTCATTTCGTATCTCCTAAAGAGCTTTGAGATGCAAAGTAAGGAAGGACCGACATGGTGTCAAGCATCGCGGGCCGGACGCGAACTTGAAAGTCCATTCAGGTTTTCTTGACCCGCTTCGGTGAGCCGCTTATCGCCAGCTCCAGGAGAGGGGAGCAGCGGATGAAGAAGAGCTATCCCGATGCCGCGGCGGCGCTGGACGGGCTGCTGTTCGACGGCATGACGATCTGCGCCGGCGGTTTCGGCCTCTGCGGCATTCCCGAGCGCCTGATCGACGCGGTTCGCGAATCCGGAGTGAAGGACCTCATCGTCGTCTCCAACAATGCCGGCATCGACAATGAAGGCCTCGGCAAGCTGCTGCGCAGCCGCCAGATCCGCAAGATGATCTCCTCCTATGTCGGCGAGAACAAGGAGTTCGAGCGCCAATATCTTGCCGGCGAGCTCGAGGTCGAATTCTGTCCCCAGGGGACGCTCGCCGAGCGCTGCCGCGCGGGCGGCGCGGGCATTCCGGGCTTCTATACCAAGACCGGCGTCGGCACGATCGTCGCCGAGGGCAAGGAACTGAAGGAATTCGACGGCGAGACCTATGTGCTCGAGCGCGGCATCCGCGCCGACCTGTCGATCGTCAAAGGCTGGAAGGCCGACGAAGCGGGCAACCTCGTCTTCCGCAAGACCGCGCGCAACTTCAACCAGCCGATGGCGACGGCGGGCAAGGTCTGCGTCGCCGAGGTCGAGGAGATCGTGGCCGTGGGTACGCTCGATCCCGACTGCATCCATCTGCCCTCCATCTACGTGAAGCGGATGCTGCTCGGCGCGCCTTACGAGAAGAAGATCGAGTTCCGCACGACGCGGACGAGGGAGGCGGCATGAGCCACAGGATCTTCATTCTCGCCGCGGCGCTGGCGCTGGCAGGTCCCGCCATCGCCCAGCCGGTGGCGCCCGCGCCAATCCCCTTCACCGAGGGGATGAAATATCTCTACGGCTCGGGCGAAGGCGCGGCGATCAGCGTGCAGGCCTGGCGGGCGCTCACCGATTTTACCTCCCGGCAGGTCCGCCAGCGGCCACGCGACAGCGCCGTCCTCGCTGCCGGCGCGACGCTCGCGGCGCCCTCGTTCGTGCCGTGCGGGCGCAAGCCCTTCGCCGCGGTGTTCGACGTCGACGAGACCGTCCTGCTCAACCTCGGCTTCGAATATGATACGGCGATCGGCACCCCCTGGCAGGACGAGCGCTGGAACCAGTGGGAGAAGACGGGCGCCGGACATGCCGCGGCGGTGCCGGGGGCGGCCGAGGGCTTGCGCCGGCTCCGCGCGATGGGCGTCAAGGTGATCTTCAACACCAATCGCGTCGTCGCCAACGCGGCAACCAACCAGGCGACGATCGAAGCCGCCGGCCTTGGCCCGGCCCGGCACGGCGACACGCTCTATCTGCAGGGCGACGATGCGACCGGAAAGAACAAGGATGGCCGCCGCGCGATGATCGCGGCGCGCTATTGCGTCATCGCCATGGGCGGCGACCAGCTCGGCGATTTCAGCGACCTCTTCGCGATAGCGTCGGTCCCGGCGCGGCGCGCCGCCACGCTCGCCGGCCCGATCGCGGCCAAATGGGGCGCGGGCTGGTTCGTGCTGCCGAACCCCGTCTACGGCGCGGGCCTCAAGGGCAGCATCGACGACGTCTTTCCGCCCGCGGCGCATTGGCCCGCCGTCCCGTCGCAGGAGAAGTAGATGGCCTGGACCCGCGACCAAATGGCCGCCCGCGCCGCCCGGGAGCTGCGCGACGGCTATTATGTCAATCTCGGCATCGGCATTCCGACGCTCGTCGCCAACAACATCCCGCCGGGGATGGAGGTGACGCTCCAATCCGAGAACGGCATGCTCGGCATCGGCCCCTTTCCCTATGAGGACGAGATCGATCCCGACCTCATCAACGCCGGCAAGCAGACGATCAGCGAGCTCCCCTCGTCGAGCTATTTCGGCTCGGAGCAGAGCTTCGCGATGATCCGCGGCGGCCATATCGACCTCACCGTGCTCGGCGCGATGGAGGTGTCCGAGAAGGGCGACATCGCCAATTGGATGATCCCGGGCAAGATGGTGAAGGGGATGGGCGGCGCCATGGACCTCGTAGCCGGCGTCAAGAAGATAATCGTGGTGATGGAGCACGTTTCCAAGAATGGCGATTCCAAGTTCATCCCCGAATGCACTTTGCCGCTGACCGGCAAGGACGTCGTCGACATGATCGTCACCGATCTCTGCGTCTTCCAGCGCCCGGACCATCAAAGCCCGTTCCGGCTGATCGAGCTGGCACCGGGAGTAACGGCGGATGAAGTCGCAGCGAGGACGACGGCCCGTTACGAGGCGTGACGGCGGCCCCTGCCGCCATCGCTTCACGCCCGGGCCGGACTCCGCGCGCGATCGCGCGCTGACCTGCGAAGGCGCGTTGCGGACGCGATCGACGGTAAGGCCTGCCGCTGACCGGATCGTCGGGGCGGCTCGAGCGTTCCCCTTGCCGGCTTCTGCGTGCGACAGCGCGGAGAGGCTGAATCCGACCTGAACTCCCCCCTGCCGCCGCCCAAGAGGTGATCATTCCCTATGCCCGTTCCCACGTCTTTCACCACCCGTGACGAAGGCCCAATTTTCTTCAAGGAACTTGACGCCGACACCACGGGCGCGGAATCTTCATCGATGATCAAATGGTTCCGCCGCCGCTATCTCGACCTGCTCGGCTCGATCTACATCTATAACGAGCATCGCGGCTATACGAGCATCGACCGGGTGCTCGAGGCGGTCCGTGCCCGCGCGCCCGACGACGCGGCGCTGATCGCCGCGATCGAGAAGCACCGCGCCGACGAGCGCAAGCATTATGTGATGTTCCGGCGCTGGTTCGAGCGGCAGGGCAAGATGCCGCTGATGGTCGACCGGACCTGCGGCCATATCGACCGCTTCGTCGAGATCATGTTCGGCCGCCGGATCGACGATCTCGACACCAAAGCGATGATCGAGGACGACCCGATGTTCGAGAGGCTGTGCCGGGTGATCTCGCTCACCGAGCGGCGCGGCTATCGCCAGGTCGACATCCTGCTCAACCATCCGATCGTCCGGCGCGACAAGATCCTGATGAAGATATTCCGGATCATCGAGCAGGACGAGCCGAGCCATTGGGCGCCCTACGATTATTGGCTGAAGGCCCACGGCGGGCGCGATCCGAAATGGTGGGAGCGCGCGGTCGATTCCTTCATCCATGCGGAATTGCTGTTCATCAAGCTGCCCTTGCTGTTCCTCAGCCCGCGGCTGAAGCGCCGTGCCGATTGGGCGGACGCGCAGGAGCCGGCGGAGCGGCTCGCCTCGCCGATCCAGGCCGCGGCCTGACCGGCCGCCCGATGCGCGTCCTGCTCACCGGCTCGTCGGGCTGGCTGGGCCGTTTCCTCGCGCCTCTGCTTCGCGGCGCGGGGCATGAGGTGGTCGGGCTCGACGTGGCGCCGGGCGCCGATACCGACATCATCGGCTCGGTCGCCGATCGCGCCCTTGTCGACCGCCTGTTCGCCGAGCGCGGCATCGCGGCGGTGATCCATGCCGGCGCGCTGCACAAGCCGGACCTTGCGCGCTATCCGCCGGCGGCCTTCCAGGCCGTCAATGTCGAAGGGACGCGCGACCTGCTCGAGGCCGCGGCCGCGGCCGGCCACGACCGCTTCGTCTTCACCTCGACGACCTCGCTGATGATCTCCGAGACGGTGCGTGCCGGCAGAGCGGGCGGCGCGGCGCGGGCTTTCTGGATCGACGAGGATTTCGGGCCGCTGGCGCCGCGCAACGTCTACGGCGTGACCAAGCTGGAGGCGGAACGGCTGTGCCGGGAGGCCCATGAGCGGCACGGCCTCGCCGTCCTGGTCCTGCGCACCGGGCGCTTCTTCCCCGAGGAGGACGACACCCATTGCGCGCTCACCGGCGAGAATCGCAAGGCCAGTGAATTGCTCCACCGGCGCCTGACCGTCGAGGATGCGGCGGCCGCGCACCTTGTCGTTTTGGAGCAGGCGCCCGCGCTGGGTTTCGATATCTTCATCCTCTCCGCGCCGCCGCCCTTCGTCGAGGCGGATTGCGAGGCGCTGATCCG
Source organism: Alphaproteobacteria bacterium (assembly GCA_028293025.1). Taxonomy (GTDB): domain Bacteria; phylum Pseudomonadota; class Alphaproteobacteria; order Sphingomonadales; family Sphingomonadaceae; genus Allosphingosinicella. Next base: position 13,826 of record JAQGLF010000279.1, on the reverse strand, counting down.
CGACGCGCCGGCGGTGATCGCGCGCATTTTCCCGCAGGCGGCGGAGCTTTACGCCGCGCGCGGCTGGTCGCTGCCCGCCTTTATCGATCGCGTCTACGATCCGTCGCGGGCCGGGCGGCGCATGGGCTTCCGCTGCGGCACCGATTTCGGCGCGGTGCTGGACGCGCTCGCCGCCGGGCGGGATTTGCCCTTCGCCCACGATCCCTCCTATGTCTCGCCCAAAGAGGCAGGCTGAGGAGGACGCGGTGGGGAAGCAGGCGCAAGCGCGATGAGGGCGTTGCTGTCCGAAGCGCCGGGCGGACCCGAGACCCTGGTGCTGCGCGAGCTGCCGGATCCCGAGCCGGGGCCGGGCCAGCTGCTGGTCCGCGTCCGCGCCGCCTCGATCAATTATCCCGACGTCCTCATCATCGAGGACAAATATCAGTTCCGCCCGCCGCGGCCGTTCGCGCCGGGCGGGGAGATTGCGGGAATCGTGGAGAAAGCGGGGGAGGGGGTCGCCGGCTGGTCGGAGGGCGACCGGCTGATCGCGATGATCGGCCATGGCGGCCTCGCCGACAAGGTCCTGGTCGACGCCGCCCGAGCGCTCCCCTTGCCGGCCGAGCGCAGCTTCGAAGACGGCTCGGCTTTGATCCTCACCTACGCCACGTCGATCCACGCCCTGCTCGACCGGGGACGGCTGAAGGCGGGGCAAACCCTGCTGGTGCTGGGCGCGGCCGGCGGGGTCGGCCTGGCGGCGGTCGAGCTCGGCAAGGCGTTCGGCGCGCGCGTCGTCGCGGCGGTGTCGTCGGACGAGAAAGCGGCGGCCGCGACCGAGGCGGGCGCCGATGCGGCGATCGTCTATCCGCGCGGCCCGTTCGACAAGGACGGCTCGAAGGCGCTCGCCCGATTGTTCAAGGATGCGGTCGGGCCGGAGGGAGCGGATGTCGTCTACGATCCGGTCGGCGGCGACTATGCCGAGCCGGCGCTGCGGGCGATCGCCTGGGGAGGGCGCTATCTGGTCGTCGGTTTTCCGGCCGGCATTCCGCGCCTGCCGCTTAACCTCACCTTGCTCAAAAGCTGCGACGTCTGCGGCGTCTTCTGGGGCGCTTTCGCCGCGCGCGATCCGCGGGCCAATGCCGCCCATATCGAGACCCTGTTCCGTCTCTGGCGCGAGGGGAAGATCGCGCCGAAGGTCAGCCGGACCTGGACCCTGGAGCAGGGCGGGGACGCGATCGCCCATATGGCGTCGCGCCAGGCGATCGGGAAGCTGGTCGTGACGATGGACTGAGAGCGGGGCCGTCGCCCGCACGTTGCGCCGGGCCGCTCCGCCGCCTATCTCAATGGGAAGCAGAGCAAGGGAGCGCCATGACCACCTTCGACGATCGCGAGCGGGCGTTCGAGACCAAATATGCCCGGGACCAGGAGATGCAGTTCCGAGTCACCGCGCGGCGCAACCGGCTGCTCGGCGGCTGGGCGGCGCGGCTGATGGGCCTGACCGAGGCCGAGGCCGAGAATTATGCCAAGGACGTCATTCGCGCCGATTTCGAGGAAGCGGGCGACGAGGACGTGATCCGCAAGCTGCTCGGCGACCTGATCTCGGCCGGGGTCGACATCGACGAAGCGCGGATCCGCGAGGCGCTGGAGCATCGCAGCGTCGAGGCGCGGCGGCAGCTCATGCAGTCGGAGGGTTGATCCGGTGCCGATGGCAGCCGACGAGATCGAGGCGCTGATCCGCGAGGGCATCCCCGATGCCCGCGTCGAGATCACCGACCTTGCCGGCGACGGCGACCATTATGCCGCCCGCGTCGTCGCCGAAAGCTTCCGGGGGATGCCGCTCAGGGCCCAGCACCAGCGCGTCTACCAGGCGCTGGGCGGCCGGATGGGCGGCGCGCTTCACGCGCTGCAGCTCAAGACCATAGTTCCCGATCAGGAGTAAGTTCCCCATGTCCGACACCGCCTCCGACACCAATGCCCGCCTCGACGAGATCGTCCGCTCCAAGGACGTCGTCCTGTTCATGAAGGGCACCGAGCTGTTCCCGCAATGCGGCTTCTCCGCGCGCGCGATCGCCATCCTCAACCATCTCAACGTGCCGTTCGAGACGGTGGACGTGCTCCAGGACCCGGAGATCCGCCAGGGCATCAAAGCCTATTCGGACTGGCCGACCATCCCCCAGCTCTACGTCAAGGGCGAGTTCGTCGGCGGCTCCGACATCATGATGGAGATGTACGAAGCCGGCGAGCTCGCGAAGCTGTTCCAGGACAAGCAGGTCGCCTGACGAGGTTACGTCGGGTCTCGCGGGGACCCCGGCCTTCGCCGGGGTGACGCTTCGCGTCAAAAGGGAAGGGGCGGGCGGCGCGACCGGAAGAAGCGCCTGCCCGCCCCGTTTGTGGAAGCGTGTGTGGACGCGATAAGAGATACACGGGCCGTGCCAGAGCGTGCCAATGGCGGATTTCCGCGGCCGGCGATGGTTCACCGATCTTAACCTTCTCCTCCGATTGTAAAGCCGGCCGACAATTCCCGCCCCCCGTCATCCCGGACTTGATCCGGGACCCAGGAACACGGCCGCGGAGAGTTCGGCACCTCCGTGTTCATGGGTCCTGACGTTCGTCAGGATGACGGGAGTACGCGCGCCGCATTCTTCCTGAACGGCCATTCATCCATCGTTCACCCGCTGAGTGATTACAGCTGTAATCAATAAGGGGAGAAAGCCCATGGAGCGAATCGCCGAAGGCGAATATGCGGTCATGGAGGTGCTCTGGGAGGAGTCGCCGCTGACCGCGGCCGAGGTCGCCGAGCGGGTTCCGCCCGGCCGCGGCTGGAGCCTCGCGACCGTCAAGACCATGCTGTCGCGCCTGCTCGCCAAGGGCGCGCTCGCCCATGAGCAGGAGGGCCGTCGCTACCTCTACCGGCCCGCTTTCGCCCGCGAGGATTATGTCGCCGAGGAATCGGGGCGGCTGATCGACCGCATGTTCGGCGGCCGGCTGACGCCGCTCGTCGCCCAGCTCGCCGCCCGCGACCGCCTCACCCAGGCCGACATCGAAGAGATCGAGGCCCTGCTGAAGGAGCTCAAGTCATGACCTCCTGGCTTCTCCAGACTCTCGTCGCAATCAGCCTCCTCATCCTGCTGGTGCTCGCTTTGCGCCAGCCGGTCGCGCGCCTGTTCGGCGCCGGCTGGGCCTATTCCCTGTGGCTGATCCCCGCGCTTCGTCTCGTCCTGCCGGCTTTGCCCTGGCCGGTTCGGGACCTCCCCTATTCCGTCGCCGTGCTCATCCCCGCGACGTCGGAAGTGATCGCGCCCCTGCCGGCTTCGGCCGGGCCTGGGCAGTGGGTGCCCTTCTTGCTCGCAACTTGGGCCGGGGGCGCGGTCATATTCGTCATCCTGCAATGGCTCGGCTATCGCGCCTTCCTGCGGCGGCTGAACGGCAGCGCCCGGCCGGCGCGGCCGCCCCGTTACGGCGGCATCGCCACCTTCGTATCGCGGATGGTCGAAGGGCCGCTCGCGCTCGGCCTGTTCGAGCCGCGAATCGTCCTCCCGGCCGATTTCAGCCGCCGCTACAGCCCCGGCGAGCGGCGCCTGGCCATGGAGCATGAGCTCACCCACCACCGCCACCGCGACATCTGGTGGAACATGGCGGCGATCGCGGTGCTGGCGGCCAATTGGTTCAATCCCTTGGCCTGGTTCGCCTATCGCGCCTTCCGCGCCGACCAGGAGCTCGCCTGCGATGCCGCCGTCGCGGCGCGGGCGACGATCGAGGAGCGCTGCGATTATGCGCGGGCCCTGGTCAAGTCGGCGGGCGGGCCGGGCGTCATCGCCGCCTGCCCGATCAACGGCGCGGGTGCGTTGAAGCGGCGCCTGCGCATGCTGCGCGGCCATCGCGCCAGCAGGACCCGGAGCGCCGGCGGCCTCGCCGCTCTGACGACGATGGCGCTGATCGGCGCCACTTCCGCCACCCTGCGCTCGGCCCCCGCGCCGATGCCGCAGCTGCTTGCCCAGGCCGCGACGCCCCAACCGATCGCGGCGCAGGCCCAGACACCCGTTCGCCTGGCCGCGGCGACCCCGGTCGAGGTCAGGCCCGCGCCCGCGCTCCGCTTCCATCGCTCCTTCTTCAAAAGCGTGCGGACGCTGCTGCCCCCCTCCCTGCCGCAACTGGCAATCGAGGATGTTCAGCCCAGGTTGAGCCGCGCCGCGACCGAGCCCGATCTGCCGCGCCTTCAGCTGGCGCTCGCCCGGTCGGCGCGCATGTCGGCGGTGGCGCTGCGTTTCGCCGATGCCGGCGAGAGCGTGGTCCATGTGACCGGCGGGAGCCACAGCTTCGTCTACCGCATCGCCGATCCCGTAGAGCGGGCGCAGATCGAAGAGGCGATCCGGAATGCCGTCGCCGAGGCGCATGAGGCGCACGGCCAGGCCCGGGTCTTCGTCCATCTCGCCCAGCTCGCGAACATAACGGGAGCCGAGGGCGCGTGGACGAACGTGAAGTTCCAGATCGTCGAACAGGGAGATTATCAATGACCATCCGTTCCTTGACCCTCGCCGCGGCAGCCGCCGCGGTCGCTTTCGCCGTTCCCGCTTTTGCCGCCGGCGCGCCCGGCAGCGTCGCCACGACCAGCGTCGAGGACGAAGACGGGCATGGCGAGCGTGTCATCATCCTCACCGACCGGCATAGCGAGCATCGCGCCGACGACGGCGATGCCGAGGCCGGCCGCCGCGTCCGCGTCTTCAACATGGGCGACGCGCACGGCGCCGATTGCGGCGCCGGCCACCCGCTCGTCGACCAGGGGAGCGCCGACGGCCATGACCGCACGCGCGTCATCCTCTGCGGCCATCGCGAGCTCAGCGCCGTCGACCGGAGCACGCAGCTCGAACATGTGCTGGAACGGGTCCAGCACATGGACGGCCTCTCCGACTCCAGCAAGGAGCGGGTGACCGCGGCCCTGCGCGAGGCGATCGACCAGCTCCGCAGCGCCAGATAAACAGGCTCGACCAGAGGCTGGGAGGAGACGGGGCGGGGGGAGCGACCTCCGCCCCGTTTGCCGTCCCCGAGCCCTTCGCCTTGGCTTTGGCCGCCGCCGGTGCCACATCGCCCTGATGGACGATTGGCCCACCGGCAGGATCGAACGGCCCGGCCCGCTGGTGCGGCGCCTGCTCGCGCCCAATCCCTCGCCTTTCACCTATACCGGCACGCAGACCTATATCGTCGGCGAGGGCGAGGTGGCGGTGATCGACCCCGGCCCCGACCTCCCGGCGCATCTCGACGCGCTTGCCGCCGCGCTCGACGGCGAGCGGGTGGACGCGATCCTCTGCACCCACACTCATCGCGACCACAGCCCAGCCGCCCGGCCGTTCCAGGCGGCGACCGGAGCGCCGATCGTCGGCTGCGCGCCCTTGACGCTGGAGGATGACGGCCCCCGTGCCGACGCCGCCTTCGATCCCGATTACCGCCCCGATCGGATCCTCGCCGACGGCGAGAGGCTCGCCGGCGCCGGCTGGACGCTCGAGGCGGTGGCGACGCCCGGCCACACCTCCAACCATCTCTGCTTCGGCCTGGCCGAGACCGGCGCCCTGTTCAGCGGCGACCATGTGATGGGCTGGTCGACGACCGTGGTGGCGCCGCCCGACGGCGACATGGCCGCCTATATGGCGAGCCTCGCCAAGCTCGGGACGCGGCAGGATGCGGTCTATTTTCCAGCGCACGGACCGCCGGTCTTGGATCCCAAGGCGCATCTCGACCGGCTGGTCGCGCATCGCCGCGGCCGCGAGCGGCAGATCCTCGCCCATCTCGAAGCGGGGGAGGGCCGGATCGCGGCGATGGTCGCCGACATGTATCGCGAGGTCGATCCGCGCCTCCATCGCGCCGCCGGCCGTTCGGTGCTCGCCCACCTCATCGACCTGGAGGCGCGCGGCATGGCGCGGCGCGACGGGGAGGAATGGCGGCTCGCCGCCTGAAGGCCGGGTCTTGAAAAACAGGCGGCGCGCATTGATTTGGAATGCAGGCAGGAATATTCCCGCCTGAGTAAGGCGACGCCGCCGGTGCAGCTCGTACGCGATGCAGCGGTCCACAGCATCAGCCTCGTGCCGCGCGCGCCAGCGGGCGGCGGTGCGAAGGCCGGGGAACGGGACCATGAACGCACCTCTGCCGACCCTCCAAGGCCTGGACCTACGCGCCGAGATCGACCGGCTGCGCCGCGCGCGCAACGCGATCATCCTCGCCCATTACTACCAGGCGCCCGAAATCCAGGACCTCGCCGACTTCATCGGCGACAGCCTCGATCTGTCGCGCAAGGCGCAGGCGAACGACGCCGAGGTGATCGCCTTTTGCGGCGTCCGCTTCATGGCGGAGACGGCGAAGATCCTCTCGCCTGACAAGATCGTCATCCTGCCCGACATGGCGGCGGGCTGCAGCCTCGAGGATAGCTGCCCGCCCGACAAGTTCCGTGCCTTTCGCGAGGCGCATCCGGACCATATCGCGCTCACCTACATCAACTGCTCGACCGAGGTGAAGGCGCTCTCCGACATCATCGTCACCAGCTCGTCGGCCGAGACGATCCTCGCCCAGCTGCCGAAGGACCAGAAGATCATCTTCGGCCCCGACAAGAATCTCGGCGGCTATCTGGTCCGCAAGACCGGCCGGGACATGCTGCTCTGGCCGGGCGTCTGCATCGTCCACGAGGCTTTCTCGGAGACCGAGCTGCTGAAGCTGAAGGCCGAGCATCCGGGCGCGCCGGTGCTCGCCCATCCCGAATGCCCGCCGCACATCCTCGACCATGCCGATCAGGTGGGCTCGACCAAAGCGATCCTGGATTTCGCGCTGAAATCGCCCTCGGACGTACTGATCGTCGCCACCGAGCCACACATCATCCACCAGATGGAGAAAGCGGCGCCCGGCAAGATCTTCATCGGTGCCCCGGGCGCCGACGGCAATTGCAACTGCAACATGTGCCCGTACATGGCGCTCAACACGCTCGAGAAGCTCTATCTGGCGCTGCGCGACCTCGCCCCGCTTGTGGAGATGGACGAGGCGATTCGCATCGCGGCGAAGAAGCCGCTCGACCGCATGCTGGAAATGGCCGGCAACACGGTCGGCAAAGGCGACGTCGGCAGGCCGATCTTCAGCGACTGACTTGTCCGCATTCGGGCTCGGGCTCGCTGATTGTGGCGCAATCCTCGAGTTCCCGACCATGCTTTACGCCAGGAGGATCCGCTTCGATGCCAATTCCCACGCTTCTGGTCGCAACCTGGGGCAACGGGCTGTTCAGCGTCACCGGCGAAAGGGTGCATCAGGAATTCGCCGGCCGGTCGGTTCGCGGCCTGACGGCGGATGGACAGGGAAACGTGCTCGCGATCGTCGACGGGCATTCGCTCTGTCGACGCTCCGGCGATGGCGAATGGACCGAGATCGCCAGGAGCGAATTCGCGCTCTCATGCTGCGTATCAATCGGCGACGTCGTCTTTGTGGGGACCGACGACGCGCGCGTCCTGCGCCTCGATTCCGACGGCGCGCCGCAATGCCTGACGGGCTTCGACGCCGTCGCCGGCCGCGACGCCTGGTATGCGGGCGCGGCGATCGTCGACGGCAAGCTGATGGGGCCGCCGCTTGGTATTCGCTCGATGGCGGCGACGTGCGACGGTGCCGCGCTTCTGGCCAATGTCCATGTCGGCGGAATTCCGCGATCGACCGATTCGGGTCTGAGCTGGGCGCCGACCATCGATATCGACAGCGACGTTCATCAGGTCTGCGCGCATTCGACCAGGCCCGAGATGGTGATCGCGGCCGCGGCCGCGGGCCTTTGCATCAGCCGCGACGCCGGAGCGACATGGACGATCGAACGGCAGGGGCTTCACGCCGATTATTGCTCGGCCGTTGCGTTCGGGAGGAACGACATTTTCGTGGCGGCATCCACCGACCATTTTGCGGCGCAGGGCGCGGTCTACCGGCGGCCGATCGACGGCGACGATCCGCTGCAGCCCTTGGGCGGCGGCATGCCGAAGTGGATCGACGGCATCGCCGACACCGGCTGCATCGCGACCCGGGAGACAACGGTCGCGGTGATCGACCGGTCGGGCTGCCTTTATTTGTCCCATGACGATGCTGCGTCCTGGTCATGTCCCGTCGATCCTCTGACCGGGCCGAGCGGGCTCCACATTTGTTGAGCCGTCGCGGCCGATGCTCGCCCGGGTGACTCCCGGTTTGGCGGAAGCGCAATTATAGAGGCGTCGCTTCGTTTCCGGAGACGTGCCTTGCGCCTGCTGCTTCCCGTTCTTTCGCTGCTCCTCCTCGCCGCCGCGGCGCCGGCCTCGGACGACCCGTATCTCTGGCTGGAGGAGGTCGAAGGACCGCGCGCGCTGGCGCAGGTGAAGGAGTGGAACAAGGCAACGGAAGATCTCCTCACCCGCGACCCGAAATATGAGAGCTATCGCGCCCGGGCACGCGCGATCCTCGACGACGAACGGCAGATCGCGGCGCCCGAGCAGGTGATGGGCGACCGCGTCGCCAACCTCTGGCGCGACGCGCGCAATCCGCGCGGCCTGTGGCGCGTCTCGCCGCTGGCCGACTACCGCGCGGGCCGGCCGCGCTGGCGCACGCTGATCGACGTCGACGCGCTCGGCAAGGAAGAGGGGAAGAGCTGGGTCTGGCACGGCGCCGACTGCCTCGGGCCGGATTATCGCCGCTGCCTGGTCTCGCTCAGCCCCGGCGGCACCGACGCCGACGTCGTGCGCGAGTTCGACATCGGCACCGGCCGCTTCGTCGAGGGCGGCTTCACCCTGCCGGCGGCGAAGAGCAATGTCGCCTGGGTCGATGCCGACACCCTGCTCGTCGCGACCGATTACGGCCCAGGCTCGCTCACCGTTTCGGGCTATCCGCGCATCGTCAAGACATGGAAGCGCGGCACGCCGCTCGCCGCCGCCCCGACCCTGTTCGAGGGCGGCCCCGCCGACGTTTCGGCGGGCCCGGAATCCTTCGACGACGGCGGCAGACGGTGGACGCTGATCCGCCACGGCAAGACCTTCTGGACCAACGAATACCGCCTGCTGACGCCGGGGGGCCGCCTCGTGCCGGTGCCGATCCCTGCCGATGCGGAGGTCGAGGACGTGATCGGCGGCCGGCTGGTCGTCAAGCTGCAGAGCCCGCTCGGCCGCTTCGGCGAGGGCACCCTCGTCGCCTACGGGCTGGACGGCATCGCCGCCGGCGGGGCGGCCGCGCCCGAACTGGTGATGGCGCCGACGCCGACCCAGGCGGTCGAGGAGGTCGCCGCTTCCGATCATGTGCTCTGGGTCAAGGCGCTCGACAACGTCTCCGGCAGGCTGTTCGCGCTGACGCCGGGACGGCGCGGCGGCGGCTGGGCGGCCGTGCCGGTGCCGGTGCCGCCGCACAGCACCGTCCATCTGCTGCGCGCGGCGGGCAAGCAGGATATCGCCTTCGCCACCGTCGAGAACATGCTGACGCCGCCCGGCCTCTATGCCGTGACGCGCGGCGCGGCGCCGGTCCTCTTCCAAAGCCTGCCGCCCAAATTCGACGCGCGCCTCTACACGGTCGAGCAGCGTTTCGCCCGGTCGAAGGACGGCACGCGCATTCCCTATTTCCTCGTCCGCCGGAAGGGCGCGCGCGGACCGCTGCCGACGCTCATCCATGCCTATGGCGGCTTCCGCGCCGCGCAGACGCCCTCCTACCTCACCGGCGAGCCCTATCGGGCCGGGCCGCTCGCGATGTTCTGGGTCGAGGAGGGCAATGCCTATGTCCTCGCCAATATCCGGGGTGGTGGGGAATATGGGCCGCGCTGGCATCGCGCGGCGCTTCGCGAGCACCGCCAGCGCGCCTTTGACGACCTCCACGCCGTCGCCGAGGATCTGATCCGGACCGGCGTGACGGCGAAGGGGAAGATCGGCATTTCCGGCCGCTCGAACGGCGGCCTGCTGGTCGGCGTCGCGATCACCCAGCGGCCCGACCTCTATTCGGCGGCGATCGACGGCTCGCCTCTGCTCGACATGAAGCGCTATTCGCACCTGCTCGCCGGGGCCTCGTGGATGGACGAATATGGCGATCCCGACAAAGCCGCCGACTGGGCGTTCATCTCGAAATATTCGCCCTATCAGAATGTGAGGCCGGGGATCCGCTATCCGGCCCTTTTCTTCTACAGCTCGACCAAGGACGACCGCGTCCATCCCGGCCACGCCCGCAAGATGGCGGCGCGCCTCGCCGAATACGGCAACCGATTCTATTTCCACGAATATATGGAGGGCGGCCATTCGGTCGGCGCCGATCACGCGGAGGATGCGAAGCGCGCCGCCCTGCTGACGGCCTATCTCGAGCGGGAGCTGGGCGGGGCAGGGCGATGAGCTTCGCGCTTGCCGGCTTCGACCTCGATGCCTTCGTCGCGGCGACGCTCGTCGAGGATCTCGGCGAAGCGGGGGACATCACCTCCGCCGCCGTGATCCCGGCCGATGCCCGGTTCCGGGGCGTCATGGACAGCCGCGACGCGATCGTCGCCGCCGGCCTGCCGATCGCCGAGGCCTTCTTCCGCGCGCTCGATCCCGATGTGGAAATCGAGCTTCTGTGCGAAGAGGGCGAGAGCGCCGCGCCCGGGACCGATCTCCTCCGCGTCGCCGGCAAGGCCCGCGCTTTGCTCACCGCCGAACGCTCGGCGCTCAATGTCGTCCAGCATCTGTCCGGCATCGCCACGCTCACCCGCGCTTACGTCGACGCAATCGCCGGCACCGGCGCAATCCTGCTCGACACGCGCAAGACCATCCCGGGCCTGCGCGTGCTCGAAAAATATGCGACGCGGATGGGCGGCGCGCAGAACCACCGCATGGGCCTGTGGGACGCGGCGATGATCAAGGACAATCATGTCGGCGTCGCCGGCGGGGTGGGAGAGGCGGTGCGGCGGGCCGCAATGGCGGGCATCGGCCGGATCATCGTCGAGGTCGACCGGCTCGACCAGATCGAGCCGGCTTTGGCCGCTGGCGCCACCCACCTGCTGCTCGACAATATGGATGCGGCGGGCCTGCGCGAGGCGGTGCGGATGGTCGGCGGTCGCGTGCCGACCGAAGCGAGCGGTGGCGTCACGCTGGCGACGATCCGGGCCATGGCGGAAACGGGCGTCACCTATGTTTCGGTCGGCCGCATCACCCAGTCGGCGCCGGCAGCGGACATCGGCCTCGATTTCGCCGCTGTCTGAGCCTTTTCGCCTTTGCCGCGGGCAGGCAGTCCGCTAGACTTCGCAAAAATCAGGAGGGGAACGACCATGCGGCCCAAATCGATCGTCAACTTCGAGCGGATCGTGATCCTCTCGATCCTGTTCGGCATTGTCAGCAGCTTTCTGACCAGGGAGAAGATGGAGGCGATGACCGCCGGCAAGCCGCATCTGAGCAGCGGCGCCACGCTCGCCATCCAGATCGTCGTCATCCTGATCTATCTGTTGCTGATCTACTTCATCAGCCGCAAGGGCAGCCCGGTGGCCAAATGGATCTACGTCGTCCTTTGCCTGTTGGGATTGGTCGGCGGCGTGTTCACCCTGCCCTTGTTGATGAAGATCGGCACGCTGCCGCTGATCATCGCAATCGTGCAATATGTGCTGGCGATCCTCTCGCTCTGGCTGCTGTTCCGCCCGGACTCGAAAGCCTGGTTCTCCGAGGGGCGGACGGCCGATCCGGCCGATCTGCGCTGAACCCGTTGCGGCGGCGCCGCGTCAGGGCCGCCGCACCACCTCGCCCTCGATCGTCCGGCTCGCCGGATGGTGCTTGTCGAGCCAGCGGCGGATGATCCGCATGTTGCGGCTGTTCGACCGGAAGAAGAAATCCGGGATGGCGCCGATCCAGGGAATGGCGCCGAGCAGGGTGTCGATGCCCACATTGCCCGCCATGCGCGCGATCTGCCATTTCGGCATGCCGAGGTTGCGTGCCTCCCAGACGATCCAGGCGCCAAGCGCCGTGCCGATCAAGTCTCCGGCCACCGGCAGGAAATCGAGGATGACGTCGAGGCCGATCGGGCGGTTGATGCCCGGGATGACGAACATCCGCTCGAGCAATTTCTCCATCGCCTCGAGCCGCTTCCGCACGGCAGCGGGATCGCGGCCGACGGGCAGGTGGGCGGCGATCGCTTCGAAATTCTGCTGGTAACCCGGCATGAGCTTTACTCCCGATACTGCCCGAAAGGTGGGAAGCGCTTTCCTAAAATCAATGCGTTAGCATTGATCAGGGCTGGCCGTGGAGCAGCTCGCCGGCGGGATGCCGCCCGAACAGGTTCGGGCGGAAGCCGATCAGCCGCGGCGACACGAGCGACCAGCGCACCGGCGCCGCCAGGGGAATGAACGGCGCTACGGCCGCAAGGCTCCCGTCGGCCTGGATCAGGAAGGCGCGGCGGGCATCCTGGGTCGGCGCCGTCCGCGCCGCCTCCAGCGCGGCATCGGCGGCCGGATCGCAGATCCGGCTCGCCTCGCAGGCGAAATGCCGCAAATACCAGCTGGCGAGGCTGGCCGGCGCGACTTCGTCGACGAGGCGGAGGTCGGCCGGCTGGCCGGGCGCGACGCGCACCGCCGTCACGCCGACCGCCGCCCAGTCTCGCCGGAGCAAGGCTAAGAGCAATTCGTAGCCGGGGCCTTCCGGTAAGGCGACGCTGACCCGCAGCCGGCCGGATCCGCCGGCGCCGGCCAGAGTACGGGCGGCGAGGGCGCGGCGGGCGGGCAGCGGCGACGCCGTCCAGGCGGGCGCGGCCGGCGCCGAAATCCCCTCGACGCCGGCGGGAAGCAGGGTCTCGCGCATTTGCATGCGCGCCGCCGGAAAGGCCGCGGCCAAGGCGTCGCGGTCGATCGCCATGGCCAGCGCCTGCCGCGCCTCGGGCTTTGCCAGCGGCCCGTCGCCACCGGCGAAGGCGAGGCCGAACAGGCCGCCGACCGGGTCGAAGACCAGGGTCCGTGCCGCCGGCCCGGTCGCCGTCGCGAGCGGTAGGTCGCCGACCGAGCCGCCGAGGACGAGATCGGTCAGGCCGAGGTCGAACCGCGCAGCCGCCGCCGCCGCCGGCTCGCCGCGCAGCAGCAGCGGCGGATCGGTAACGGGCGAGGGGGCGTCCTCGTCGGGCTGGGGCGGCCCGAGCAGCAATCCGCCACTCTCCGCGCGGAGGATCCGATACGGACCGGCGCCGCGGTCGGCGCGGACGATGGCGAGCTCGGGCTGGGCGAGCAGCTGGAGGAAATTGGGGCGGGGCGATTTGAGGCTGATCTCCAGCACCTCCTCCGTCATGACGTCGATCTCGTCGATCGCGCCGAGCGCCGGCTTGAGCGGGTTGCGGCTGCCGGGCGCCGCCGCGGCTTTGAGGCGCGCGACGACCTGCTCCGCGGTGATCCGGCCGCCGCCGCCGGGCCAGTCGGCGCGGGCGAGGCGGAAGGTGTAGCGCAGGCCGTCATTGGAGACGATCCAGCTCTGGGCGAGGCCGGGCTCGACGTCGCCGCCGGCGTCGAACCGCACCAGCCCCTCGGCGACGCTCTGCAGCAGGAAGGCGGAGGGCGTGTCGAGCGGATCGCGATTGGGATTGGCCATGCGCGCGGGGCCGCCGATCCCGCTCACCACCACCGGTCCGCTCGCTTCGCGGCGGCAGCCGGCCGTGAGCATCAGCCCCGCCGCCAGGGCCGCCAGCAGGAGCGTGTGAGTCCGCATGCGGCCCTCGATAGCGCAGGCGCACGGCTTTGGTGAGGCCCTTTACCGCTCCTTCATTTTTCCGGCTCTAGGGTGCATTGTTGGACGAGGACCGCACGCGATGGATTCCGCCGGAGGTTCACCCGCTTATTACAAGCAGCGGCGCGCGCCGCGAAACAGCGTCGCGGGCGCCGCGCAGCTCAGCCATGCCGGCCTCTA
>JAQGLF010000276.1 GCA_028293025.1 Alphaproteobacteria bacterium | reverse complement strand
GCAACTGGTTCCCCTGGTCGGAGGGGGTCAATGGAAACAAATCCGGTGAGTTCGTCGCGGCCTGGCGCCACGTGCACGACATCTTCACCTCGGTCGGGGCCACCAACGCGAGTTGGGTCTGGTGCCCAAATGTCGACCCCGGCAACAAGCTCCAGGATCTCGCGTCCCTCTACCCCGGCGACGAATACGTCGACTGGACCGGCCTCGACGGTTACAACTGGGGTACGAACCCGGTCTCGCCGAAGGGCTGGATGAGCTTCGACGAACTCTTCCGCTCGACCTACGACCGGATCACCGAAACGATCGCGCCCACGAAGCCGTTGATCATCAGCGAGGTCGGCTGCTCCGAGCAGGGCGGCTCCAAGGCGGCCTGGATTGCGGATGCGCTCAAATCCGCCCAGACCAACTATCCGATGCTCCGCGGCCTGCTCTGGTTCGAGAAGTACGACGACGGCATGGATTGGCCGATCGAGACCTCCAGCAGCGCCGCCAGTGCCTTCGCGGCCGGTGTCCAGAGCTCGGCTTACCTCGGCAATGCCTTCGGATCGGCAGTCCCCGGGGCGATCCAGCCGGCGAGCTGAGCCCCGCTTGCCGGTGGGATCGAGTCCCTAGACTCCCCCGACCCAAAGGGCAGTGTCGATGGAATGGGCATGCGGAACGGAAATACTCGATTTGCCGCCGCTGCAGCGGCACTGACCCTTGCCGCGATACTGGCCATGCCTGCCGCCGGGACCGCTGCGGAAGGGCGAGCGGACCGGTCGCAAGATGGGAAGCACGGCGGTCACCAGAAGCCGAAACAGCGCGGTGCCTACTGGGGGGCTTGGATAGGCTCCCAGCTCACCGGCGGCCAACCGCCCTGGGACATGTCGGCCGTGAGCGCCTTCGAAAGTCTCGCGGGAAAGGGGCTCTCCCTGCTCGAGTTCGCTTCCCCGTTCGCCTCCTGTGAAGCCTCCCCCTGCACCTTCTACGACTTCCCGAGATACGAGATGGAAAGGATCCGCAACTACGGCGCGGTCCCGTTCTTCAGCTGGGGCTCGCAATCGACTCCGGTGCCACTGGACCTCAACGAGCCGGCGTTCCAGCTGGGCGACATCGCCCGCGGCGCCTACGACTCCTACATCCGTGAATTCGCCGAAGGGGCGAGAGATTGGGGTCACCCGTTCTTCCTCCGCTTCGACTGGGAGATGAACGGCAACTGGTTCCCCTGGGCCGAGTGGGCCAATGCCAACCGGGCCGGTGAATACATCGCCGCCTGGCGTCACGTGCACGACATCTTCACCTCGGTCGGGGCGACCAACGCGACCTGGGTCTGGTGCCCCTACGCGAATCCTCGGCACCGATTCGGGCCGCTCGCTCGCTACTACCCCGGCAATGGCTATGTCGACTGGACCTGTCTCGACGGCTTCAACTGGGCCAAGAACGGGGTAAATCCGCAACCATGGAGGAGCTTCAGCGAAATCTTCGGCCCCAGCTACCGAACGATCGTCAGGGAGGTGGCTCCGCGCAAGCCGATGCTGCTTGGGGAGATGGCTTCGGGCGGCAGCGGCCGGGCGAAGGCGACCTGGATCGATCAGATGTTCAAGCAACTCCGCACCAAATACCGTCGCATCCGCGGATTGATCTGGTTCGATCTGGTCGACCGCGGCGTGCAGTGGCCGATCGAGACCTCACCCAGGGTGACGAGCGCCTTCGCCCGAGGGCTTCACCAGCCGGCCTTCAGGGCCAATTCATTCTCGGCGACCGGCGGGACGCCGATCGTGCCGCCGGGATGATCCGCAGCGGCGAGCGATCCGTAACACCCGAGACTTCGCAGCAAAGCCCCCCGAGCAGGGTTTCGGATGCGAGAGCGAATGAAAAGCAAGACGTGAAAAGACCAATCCACTCAAATCGGCGCCCCATTCGAGCCTCGGCCTTCCTGGCGCTCCTGGCGATCGCGTTCTGCTGCCTACCGTCGGCGACCGCCCTCGCCAAGGGAAAACCGGCGAGACCGCTCTACTGGGGTGCGGTGATGGGCAGTCAGCTGACCGGCACGGCGGCGCCGTGGGATGTGGGTGCGATCGACAAGTTCGAGCAGCTGGCGGGCAAGCGAGCTTCGATCGTCGCCTTCTCCTCGCCCTTTGCCGACTGCATCGTCTCGCCCTGCTCGTTCTTCCCCTTCCCCTCTGCTGGCATGGAGACCCTGCGCCAGCGCGGCACCATCCCCTTCCTGACCTGGGCATCCCAGTCGGTTCCCTCGAGCCTGGACGAGCCGAGCTTCCAGCTCTCAGACGTGGTCAATGGCGACTATGACGCGTACATTCGCGAATTCGCCAAAGCGGCGCGCGAATGGGGGCATCCGTTCTTCCTGCGGTTGGATCCGGAGATGAATGGCTTCTGGTTCCCCTGGTCGGAGGGCGTCAACGGCAACCTCCCCGGTCAGTTCATCGCCGCCTGGCGTCATGTCCACGACGTCTTCGCCTCCGTCGGCGCAACCAACGCGACCTGGGTCTGGTGCCCGAACATCGACTTCAACCACAAGCTCACTCCACTCAAGTCTCTATACCCGGGCAAAGAATACGTCGACTGGACCTGTCTCGACGGCTTCAACTGGGGAGCCACGGCAAACTCGGTCGGCTGGCAAAACTTCAACCAGATCTTCCACTCGACCCTCCATCGCATGATCAAGATCGCCCCGGAAAAGCCGGTCATGATCGGCGAGGTCGCATCGGACGACCGCGGTGGCTCGAAGGCCGGCTGGATCCGCGAAATGCTGCGGATAGTGCCGTCCCACTATCGCAAGGTACGCGGTCTGATCTGGTACGACGAAAAGGACCAAGGCATGCACTGGCCGATCGAGAGCTCCCACGCGGCAACCCGTGCTTTTGCCAAGGGCATCTCGCGCAGCGTCTTCAGGCCAAACGTCTTCAGCCAAATCGGGACTACCCCGATTCCTCCGCCACAGCAGTGAGCAGGGCGGCGCTCGCCGGCGCCGAGCAACCCAAGCCGAAGGCCGCGGACTAGCCGAGTCGCGCTTTTAGCGCCCGCAACCGCTGCTCGATCTCCGCCGGCAGCTTGTCGCCGAACTCGGCGAGGTGCTCCTGGAGCTGGGGCATCTGGGCTTTGACGAGCTCCCTGTCGACGCTCGCGATGCGGCGCTATTTCGCCGGAAAGAGAACCCATGACGATCCGTCACAGACTGAGGTCAGCGTATCGTCGGCGGTGGCGGTGAAGTTTTGAACGTTGGCCGTTGGGGTAGACGCAAACTTCAGTACAACCAAGTGCCCAGTGTTTGTCGCGTTTATTTTTTTGATTTCGACCGCCCCGCTGACCAGCACCAAACTTGGACAATTTTCACCCAAGCTCATCGTGTTCGCCGAGGAAGTTCGTTCTAGACCGATTTAACGGCGCATGAGTATTCCTAAACGCAATCTGCCGGGATGGAGGTGACGTCCGGGTAAATCTCTGGACGTACGTTGGAGGCCCGCGCTATGCCAGGCGCTCTTCGAGCGCCTGGAGCTGGGCGGAGATCTCCACCGGCAGCTTCTCGCCGAACTTGGCGAGGTGATCCCGGATCTGCGGCAGCTGCGCCTTGACCAGCTCGGTGTCGACGCTGAGCAGTTCCTCCATCGCCTCTGGGGAGACGTTGAGGCCGTCGGTGTCGATCGCGCCCGCGGTCGGCAGCAGCCCGATCGGGGTCTCGACCGCGTCGGCGGCGTCCTCGCAGCGGCGAAAGACCCACTCCAGCACGCGGCTGTTCTCGCCGAAGCCGGGCCAGAGGAACTTGCCGCCGGCGTCTTTGCGGAACCAGTTGACGTAGAAGACCCGCGGCAGCTCGGCGCCCTCGCGCTTGCCCAGCTTCAGCCAGTGGGCAAAGTAGTCGGCCATGTTGTAGCCGCAGAAGGGCAACATCGCCATCGGGTCGAAGCGCAGCTGGCCGACG
>JAQGLF010000270.1 GCA_028293025.1 Alphaproteobacteria bacterium | reverse complement strand
CATCGGCGCCGGCGCTGCCGGGCGGCGGCGCGGCGAGGCCGGCCGGGCCGAGGGCGACGGCGCCGACCTTGTCCTTGAGCTCGTTGACGATGCGCTGGGCCAGCTTGGGGCCGACGCCCTGGGCGCGGGAGATCATCCGGCTGTCGGCGGCGGCGACGGCCGTGCTCAGCTCGTCGGCGGACAGAGCGGAAAGGATGCCGAGGGCGACGCGGGTGCCGACCCCCTGGACCGAATTGAGCAGCCGGAACCAGTCGCGCTCGCCGGCGGTGGCGAAGCCGATCAGGCGAATATCGTCCTGCGACACCTTCATCTCGGTGTGGAGCACGACCTCGTTGCCGATCGCGCCGAGCGCGGAGAGGGTGCGGCTGGAGGCGAAGACAAGATAGCCGATGCCGGCAACGTCGATCACCGCATGGTCGGCGGCGAAGCCGTCGAGGAGGCCGCGCAATTTGGCGATCATGCTGCGCTTCTCCCGAGCGCTCTGGCGCTGGCGAGATGATGGGCATGGGTGATGGCGACGGCGAGGGCGTCGGCGGCGTCTGCGCCCGTGATCCTGACGCCGGGCAGCAGCCGCTGGACCATGGCGTGGACCTGGATCTTCTCCGCGCCGCCGGTGCCGACCACCGCTTTCTTGACCAGCCGCGCCGCATATTCGCCGATGCCGATCCCGGCCTGCGCCGCCGCCAGCAGCACGACCCCGCGCGCCTGGCCGAGCTTCAGCGTCGACTGGGCATTTTCGTTGACGAACACCTCCTCGACCGCCGCCGTATCCGGCCGATGTCCGGCCAGCACCGCGACCAGCCCCTCATGAAGCACCACCAGCCGCGCCGGCAGCGCGGCCTTGGCGTCGGTTCGGATCTGCCCGTTCGCGACATGGCGCAGCCGGTTCCCCTCCGCCGCGACCACGCCCCAGCCGGTCGTCCCGAGCCCGGGATCGAGGCCCAGGATGATCATGGCCGGGGGGAGGAGGGAAAGGAGATGGTCACGCCGGCATAATGTCCGGCGAACCGAACTTGGGGAAGCGAATTCAGAGTTTCGCCATCACCTCGTCCGAGACTTCGTAATTGCCCCAGACGGCCTGGACGTCGTCATCCTCCTCGAGCGCGTCGATCAGCTTGACGAGGTTGCCGGCATTGTCGCCCTCCACGTCGACCGAGGTCGACGGGCGCCAGGCGAGCTTGACGCTCTCCGCTTCGCCAAGCGCGTCCTCGAGGGCGCGGGCGACGCCGTGGAGATCCTCCTGGGCGGTCCAGATCTGGTGGCCGTCCTCGTCCGATTCGACGTCCTCCGCGCCCGCTTCGATCGCCGCGTCCAGCACCTGGTCGGCGGAGCCGGCCGAGGCGGGATAGGCGATCAGGCCGAGCCGCTCGAAGCCGTGGCTGACCGAGCCCGAGGCGCCGAGATTGCCCCCGTTCTTCGAGAAAGCGGTGCGGACGTTGGTCGCGGTGCGGTTGCGATTGTCGGTCAGCGCCTCGACGATCAAAGACACGCCGCCGGGGCCGAAGCCCTCGTAGCGCAGCTCCTCGTAATTCTCGGCGTCGCCGCCCACGGCCTTGTCGATAGACCGCTGGATATTGTCCTTGGGCACCGACTGGGCGCGGGCGGCGGTGACCGCGGCGCGCAGGCGCGGGTTGGCGTCGGGATCGGGCAGGCCCATCCTGGCCGCGACCGTGATCTCGCGCGAGAGCTTGGAGAACATCGCCGAGCGCTTCTTGTCCTGCGCGCCCTTGCGATACATGATGTTCTTGAACTTGCTGTGGCCGGCCATTGCCGCTCCGTCACCCTGGCTGTTGATGGATCGGCGACCGTGTAGCCGCCCGGCCGAATTCAGTCGAGGCCGAGCGCTGCCTTATAGGTCTCCAGCAACGCGTCGGCTTCCTGGCGGTCGTTGGTCTCCATCTTCCGCAACCGCACGATCGCGCGCATCGTCTTGGTGTCGTAGCCGCGCGCCTTGGCTTCCCCGTAGACGTCCTTCACGTCGTCGGCGATCGCCTTCTTCTCCTCCTCGAGCCGTTCGATTCGCTCGATCAGGAGCCTCAATTCGTCCGCCGCGATCGATCCTTCCGCCATTTTACTCCACCTGGGTTGAAAGCTGAGCGGCGGCTCTAGGATGTGGCGCCGCCACGCTCAAGCGGGTTGAACTCGCCGCCCGCTCGTCTATTCGGCCTGCATGGCGACGAGCGAAACCGGGCCCAGCATCTTCGTGCCGCGCAGCCGCAAGGTGAGGATCCTCGCCACGCTCGGCCCGGCTAGCAATTCGAAAGCGATGATCCGGAAGCTCGCCGAAGCGGGCGCCGACGCCTTCCGGATCAACATGAGCCACGGCACCCATGCCGACCATAAAAGGCGGATCGAGACGATCCGCGCGCTGGAGAAGGAGCTCGAGCGGCCGACGACGATCCTCGCCGACCTCCAGGGGCCCAAGCTGCGCGTCGGCCTGTTCGAAGGCGGCTCGGCGAAGCTGGAGAACGGCAAACATTTCGTCTTCGACCGCAGCAACGTCCCCGGCAATGCCGAGCGGGTCGAGCTTCCGCACAAGGAGATTTTCAGCGCAGTCGAGGTCGGCACGCGGCTGCTGATCGACGACGGCAAGCTGGTGCAGAGGGTGGTCAAGGTCTCGCCGGACCGGATCGAGACGATCGTCGAGGTCGGCGGCATGATTTCGAACAACAAGGGCCTCAACGTCCCCGACGTGGTGCTGCCGGTCGCCGCACTGACCGAGAAGGACCGGGCGGACCTCGTCTTCGCGCTCGACGAGGGCGTCGACTGGATCGCTCTGTCCTTCGTCCAGCGGCCGGAGGACGTCGCCGAGGCGCGGCGGCTGATCGCCGGCCGCGCGTCCCTGCTCGCCAAGATCGAGAAGCCGGCCGCGGTCGACCGGCTGGAGGGCATTCTCGAGCTGGCCGATGCGGTGATGGTCGCGCGCGGCGACCTCGGCGTCGAGATGCCGCCGGAGCAAGTGCCGCCGCTCCAGAAGCAGATCGTCGAGGCGGCGCGGCGGATGGGCCGCCCGGTGGTGGTCGCGACGCAGATGCTCGAATCGATGATCACCTCGCCTTCGCCGACGCGAGCGGAAGTCTCCGACGTCGCCACCGCCGTCTATGACGGCGCCGATGCGGTGATGCTGTCGGCGGAGAGCGCGTCGGGCCAATTCCCCTTCGAAGCGGTGACGATGATGAACCGCATCGCCACCAGCGTCGAATCCGATCCCAGCTATGCCCGCCGCGTCCATTTCACCGAGACCCTGCCCGAGCATACCACCGCTGACGCCATCGCCCAGGCGGCGGCGACGATGGTCGACACGATTCATGCCGCGGCGCTGGTCTGCTTCACCACTTCGGGCTCGACCGCGCGGCGGATTTCGCGCGAGCGGCCGGCCGTGCCTTTGCTGGTGCTGACGCCGTCGCTGAAGACCGCGCGCAAGCTCGGCCTGCTCTGGGGCGCTCATGCGGTGCGGACGCGGGACGTCTCCAGCTTCGAGGAAATGGTCGCCAAGGCCAAGCGCATGGCGCTCCGCCACCGCATCGCCAAAGGCGGCGACCGGATCGTGATCATCGCCGGCGTGCCGTTCGGAACGCCGGGATCGACCAACGTCATCCACTCGGTGCGGCTGGTCGGCGACGAGCTGGAGCGCCACCGCGCGGCGGAGGCGAAGGCGAAGGTATAAACCCCCTCCCTTTCAGGGGAGGGGCTTTAAGTCTCCAGCAGCCCGGGCACCTCGTCGGGCAGCTCGCGAGCGAGGAAGCCGAGGCGGCCGATCTGCTTCGTCAGGCGCCGCCCCGCCTCGCCATGGAGCCAGACGCCCCACAAAAGCGCGGTCAGCGGATCGGCGCCGCGGGCGGCGAGGCCGCCGACGATGCCGGCGAGGACGTCGCCCGAGCCGGAGGTGGCGAGGCCGACGCCGCCGCCTTCGAAGCGGAAGGCGCGTCCGTCGGGCGCGGCGACGTGGCTGAACGGGCCTTTGACGAGCGAAGTGACGTTGAAATGGCGGACGGCGCGGCGCACCGCCGCCAGCGGATCGGCTTCGACCTCCTCGGCTTCGCAATCGAGCAGCCGTGCCATCTCTCGTGAATGGGGGAGGATGGTGGCGCCGCCGCGCCAGGTGCGCAAGGCGTCCGCCCGCGGCGCCAGCGAGCCGAGCACTGCCGCGTCGAGGACCAGGGGCGTGTCGAGGCCGCTGCCAAGCAAAGCATCGAGCATTTCGTCGAGCGCCGGCCCTTGCTGGAGGCCGCAGCCGATCGTCACCGCCTGCGCTCCTTTCGCCAAAGCGAGCAATTGGCCGATGCCGGACGGCGCGAGGCAGCCTTCTTCGGTTTCCTCCAATCCGACCACCCGCGCTTCCGGCACGGCGACGGCGAGCTGCTGGGCGATGCTCCGCGCCGTGGCGATCTGGAGCTTGCCGGCACCGGCGCGAAGGCCGGCCATGCCGGCGAGCAGGGCCGCGCCGGCCAGCTCGCGGCTGCCGGCGATGACGAGCAGGCGACCGCGATCCTCCTTGTCGCTCTCTTCCGATATTTCCGGCAGCGGGAAGGCGCGGCGGAGCAGCGCCCGGTCGAGCGTCTCGACGTCGCTCACCGGGCGGCGACCATCGCGTCCGGCTCGGACGTGACCGGCGCCTGCTCCTCGACCAGAGGCGCGGCGAAATTGTAGCGGACGAGCTTCGGCGCGCAGAGCCTGTCGTCGCCGTCCGGCTCGAAATCATATTCCAGGATGCCGCAATTGACGACGTCGCCCTGCTTGTCGATCGCCAGCACCTGCGCCTCGTCCATCTCTTCCAATATGTAGCGGATGCAGAGCACCACCACCTGGTGGCAGACGATCACCACCCGCCGGTCGGCATGGTGCAGGCTGATCGTGTCGAGCGCGCTGCGCAGGCGCAGGATCACGTCCGCCCAGCTCTCGCCGCCGGGCGCGCGATGGTAGAATTTACCGAGCAGGGCGCGCTGGGCGGCAAGGTCGGGATATTTTTCGCGGATGCCGGCGCCGGTGAGCAGATCGAAGACGCCGAATTCGCGCTCGCGCAGCCGCTCATCCACGATCGGCGGCCGTGCCTCGCCAATGATTCCGCCGGCCTCGCAGATCGCCTTCGCCGTCTGGCGGGCGCGGACATAAGGCGAGGAAAGGATGATCTCCGGCTTCTCGTTCTCCGGAAAAGCGGCGAACCAGCGGCCCAGCGCCTGCGCCTGCGTTTCGCCGAGCGGGCTCAGCGGCACGTCCACGTCGCGGACGGCGAGGTCGATCCGCGCATGGCCGGCGGCGTAAGCGGCGTCGCGGGCGACGTTGCCGGCGCTCTGGCCGTGGCGGACGACCCAGAGGCGGGCGGGCCATCTTTGTCTCATCGCCGAAACAAAGCGCGAGGCGCCTGAAAGTTCAGGGGCGAAAGTTCAGAGGAGCCCTTCTTGCTCCAGCCGACGGCGCAGCCTTTTCGCGTCGACGAACAGGTGCGCCTTCATGCCGACCGCCTCAGCGCCCTCGACGTTGATCCTGCGGTCGTCGACGAACAGGGCCTCGGCCGGCTTGAGGCCGAACCGGTCGAGGGCACGGTAATAGAGCGCCGGGTCGGGCTTCAGCAATTTTTCCTCGCCGGAGACGACGATGTCCCGGAAGCGGGAGAAGAAGGCCTCTTCCTTCGCCCGGAAGGGGCGCCAGAAATCGACCGAGAAATTGGTGATGGAGAAAAGGGGGATGCCGCTTCGATCGAGTTCTTCGACGATCCTGTGGACGCCGGGGACGGCGTCGCCGATCGTCTCGCCGAAGCGCCCCCCCCAGGCGGCGATCAGATGGGAGTAATCCGGGAATTTCTCGCTGAGCTCGGCCGCAGCCTCGTCGAACGGGCGGCCGCCGTCCAGCGTGTCGTGCCAGCTCCAGAGATCGACATCCTCGATGAAGCGCAGCCGCGCCCCGTCCTCGGGGATCTGCCGCGCGAGGAAGCTTTCCGGGTCCCAGCCGTAAAGGACGTTGCCGACATCGAAGACGACGGCGGTGACGGGCGTTAAGCTGCTCATCTTGCCGTCATTGCGAGGAGCGCAGCGACGCGGCAACCCAGCGGGAGTCTGGATTGCTTCGCTTCGCTCGCAATGACGGGAGCTTCGTATCAGCGCCGGCAGTCCCGTTCAGGACGTCAGCCCTGACGCGCCTTGAAGCGGCGGTTCGTCTTGTTGATGACGTAGGTGCGGCCCCGGCGGCGGATCACGCGGCAGTCGCGGTGGCGCGACTTGAGGGATTTGAGCGAGTTGCGGATCTTCATGGCCTGGAACGCCTGCCTGGATTGAGTTCGGTTTGTGCCGGAAAAGCGAGGCGCCCACCTAGGGCGCGCGCGCTTCCAAGTCAAGCATCGGGGGTCGCGTCATCTGGCGGGCAGCGTCATCTCATAGACCTTGCGCAGCAGCCGCCAGCGGGGCTCGTCGAAGGCGACGCTCTCGCCCTCCAGCGCCCGGTCGAGCGCGTTGAGATGCCAGTGCCATCTGGAGGCGAAATCGGCAAGGTCGCCGCCGGCGTCGAGCCGATGGGTGAGGATCAGCCTGGTGCCCGCGCCCGCCGGGAAAAGCTCGAACCGAACCAGCGAACTGCCGTTGGCCTCCTTCTCCGGCCATGTATATTCGAGCAGGCGAGGCGGCTCCCAGCGCATGATCCTGCCGTCCACAACGCTGTCGCCGCCCTTGAAGTTCAGGTGGAAGCGGCCGGCGACGCGCGGCTCGACCTCGGCCCGGGTCAGCCAGCGGGCGATCCGTTCGGGCTCGGTCAACGCCACCCAGACTTCGTCGACCGGCCTTGCGAGCAGCCGCTCGAAGCGCAAAGCCGGCTTCCCGTCCTCCTTGGCCAGCCGTCCGTCCCGGGTCGCCTCAGGCGGAAAGGCGTCGGCATAGCGGTCGCGTTGCGCGCGCCAGCCCTCCACGCCCCCTTCGCTTTGCCTCTCCTCGCCCATGCTGGCGGCGAGGGTCTCCAGGATCTGGGTCCAGCCGGCACCCGTGCGCGGCGCATCTTCGGGCTCCTGGAAGACGTGGGTGAGGGTGAGGATCGTGCCGCCTCCGTCGGCCGCCAGCGACCAGCGTACTACCGAACGCGATGGGAGATTGTCGAACCAGCTATGCTCGAGCAGGTTCGGAGGTTCGAAGCGCAGCATCTTGCCGCGGCTCTCGAGGTCGCTGTCGTGGAAGCGATAGTCGAAGGGCGCGCCTTCGCTCAGCGGCAGGTCGCCGCTGAGCCACTCCACGCCCATCCATTCGGCGATCCGGCCCGGCGTCGACAAGGCCGCCCAGACTTTTTCGACCGGCTGACGGTAGCGGCGGGCGAGCTTCAGCTCGCCGCCGGTCGGCAGCGGTCGGAAGGTAGCGTCGACGTGGGCCGCCATGTCAGCTCTCCTGATCGAGGTGGCGCTGAAGCGCGTCGAGGCGGCCGCTCCAGAAAGGACGGTAGCGCTCCAGCCAGGCGTCGAGCTCGGCAAGCGGTGCCGGATCGATCCGGTAGAGGCGGCGCTGACGGTCTTTGCGCATCCGCACCAGCCCGGCTTCGCGCAGCACGCGCAGATGCTTGGAGGCGCTCGGCTGGCTGACGTTCAGCCCCCGCTCGATCTCTCCCGCGGAGCGCTCGCCCGCCCCCAGCATCTCGACGATCCGGAAGCGGGTCGGGTCGGCAAGCGCGGGCAAAGCGGCGAACATGACATACTTATGCCTATTCAGTTATATTCCGTCAACAGCATATAGCTATCCCTGAAACGGAAAGGGGGCCGGCCGAAGGCGGGTGAGGGCCCCACATCTCCATGCTCGCTATGCTCGCCCCCCTCCACCGCACTGCGTGCGGTCCCCCTCCCCATTCCGGGGAGGACCTAGCAGCGCTCCGCCAGCTTACGCTCCCAGGCGAGGGCGTCGGCGACGATCGTGTCGAGATCGGCGCGCTTCGGCCGCCAGGGCAGGGTGGAGAGGATCTTGCGATTGTCGGCGACGAGCGCGTCCGGGTCGCCGGCGCGCCGCGCCTCGAGCCGCCGCTCGATCCTCATGTTCGTCACCCGATCGACCGCGTCGAGCACTTCGAGCACCGAGAAGCCGCGTCCGTAGCCGCAATTCATGATGTGGCTCGTCGCCGGCTCGGCGATCAGCTTTTCGAGCGCGTCCACATGGGCGGCGGCGAGGTCGCCGACATGGATATAGTCGCGCACCCCGGTGCCGTCGGGCGTATCGTAATCGGTGCCGTAGACCGAGACGTGGCTGCGCTTGCCGACCGCCGCCTCGACCGCGACCTTGATCAAATGGGTGGCGCCGGCGGTCGACTGGCCCGAGCGGCCCTGTGGGTCTGCGCCGGCGACGTTGAAATAGCGCAGCGCGCAGAAGTTCAACGGATGCGCGGCGGCGGTGTCGATCAGCATCCGCTCGGTCATTAGCTTCGACCAGCCATAAGGGTTGATCGGCTGGGTGCGGGTCTCTTCGGTGATTGGCACCTGCTCCGGGATGCCGTAGGTCGCGGCCGTCGAGGAGAAGATGAAGTGACGGACCCCGCCTTCGACCGCGCTCTCGATCAGGGAGCGGCTCTTGACCGTATTGTTCTCATAATATTTGAGCGGCTGCTCGACCGATTCCGGCACCACGATCGAGCCGGCGAAATGGATGATCGCGCCGATCCCCTGCTCGGCGATCAGCCGCGCGACCAGAGCCTGGTCGGCAATGTCGCCATGGACGAAGGCCGCCTCCTTCGGCACCGCCCATTCGAAGCCGGTGCTCAGATTGTCGATCACCGCCACCCGCCAGCCCGCGTCCAGCAAGGCAAGCACCGCATGGCTGCCGATATAGCCCGCGCCGCCGGTCACCAGCACCGCCGGCCTGGAGCCCTGATTCGTCATCGATTATCCCCGGATGCAGATTTTGAAGCCAATCGGCGCTAGGATCGTTCCACCGCCGTACAATCGGCCGCTTAGCAACGAGGTTCCGGAATGAAAGCTGTTTTTCTCCGCGCCGGCGCGCTCCTTCGGGCAGCCTCGCTCGCGGGCTGCGCGACCACCACCGGCGGAGACGGCGGGGGGAGCGGGCGCTACGGCACCGAGGCGACCCGCTTCCACCTCGGCGAGCCGATCGCCCGCGCGCCGATCGCGATCGAGGCGGTGACTCCGGCCGAGACCAATACGCCAGAATTCCGGACCTATGCCGACATCGTCGCGCGCCAGCTCACCCGGCTCGGCTGGACGGTGGTGCCCGGCGTCGGCAGCTCAGAGCAGGTTGCGATCGTCAACGTCCAGCAGCGCAGCATGGCGGACGTGCGGCGGCCGCCGGTGACGATCGGCATCGGCGGCGGCACCGGCGGCTGGCATAGCGGCGTCGGCGGCGGCGTCTCCTTCCCGGTCGGCGGCAGCACCCGGCCGCTGGTCGGGACCCTGCTCGAGATCCGGATCAAGCGCCGCTCCGACGGCACGGTGTTCTGGGAAGGCCGGGCGAGCACCGCAGCGCCGCCGGCGGCGCCGGAGGCGCAGCCCGGGACGGCGGTCGAAAAGCTTGCCGCCATCCTGTTTCAGGACTTCCCCGGCGAATCGGGCCGCACTATCAGGACCCGATGACCCTCTCCGTGACGAGCCCCTTCGATGGCGGCAACATCCGTGTGGCCGCCGTCCAAGGCGGCCGCGTCGACCTCGAAATCCGCAAGGACAACGAGTCCGACTTCTACCAATGGTTCTATTTCCGGGTGACCGGCGGGGGCGGCCAGACGCTCGAGCTCCGCATCCTCAACGCCGCCGGCTCGGCTTACCCGCACGGCTGGGAGGGCTATCGCGCCTGCATGTCGACCGACCGGGAGGATTGGGAGCGGGTCGACACCTCCTATGAGGGCGGAATCCTCACCATCCGGGCGACGCCGCCGGCGGACAGCATCTGGTTCGCCTATTTCGCGCCCTATACGATGGAGATGCACCACGATCTCGTCGCCGGCGCGGCCGCGCATCCGGCGGTGACCTACCGCTCGCTCGGCCGGACCCTCGACGGCCAGGAGATGGATTGCCTGCGGATCGGCGAGGGGCCGCTCCAGATCTGGCTCTACGCCCGCCAGCATCCCGGCGAGACGATGGCCGAATGGTGGATGGAGGGCGCGCTCGAGCGGTTGCTCGACGACAGCGACCCGGTGGCGCGTGTGCTGCGCCGCCGCGCCACCTTCCATATCGTCCCGAACATGAATCCCGACGGCTCGCGGCGCGGGCATCTGCGCACCAACGCGGTCGGCACCAACCTCAACCGCGAATGGCACGATCCGAGCCCCGAGAAGAGCCCGGAAGTGCTGTGCGTCCGGGAGGAGATGGACCGGACCGGCGTCGACTTCGCCATGGACGTCCATGGCGACGAGGCGATCGCCGCCAATTTCCTCGCCGGCTTCGAGGGGGTTCCCAGCTGGAACGAGGCGCAGCAGCAGTTGTTCGACGGCTTCGCCGAAGCGCTCGTCCGCATCTCGCCCGATTTCCAGACCGCGAAGGGCTATGAGATCGCGGCGCCGGGCCAAGCCAATATGTCGATGTCGACGGCGCAGCTGGCCGAGCGGTTCGGCGCCGTCTCGATGACGCTGGAAATGCCGTTCAAGGACAATGAGGATTTGCCCGACCCGCTTCTGGGCTGGTCGCCCGACCGCAGCCGGATTCTCGCCCGCGACTGCCTGGCGGCGATCCACGCAATCCTGTCGCAGCTCGAGGCGCGCAAGAACGGGCGCTGAGCTAACTCCTCTCCCTTTCCCGACCTAGGATAGCGCTAGCCAAGATAAGTAACCGCGTTCAGCGGCAGCTGCGCGGCTTTGACTATTCGCCTGGCTCAAACGTTGCGGAGCTGAGCCGCGTCGGGCAAGCTTCCGCGGGGGATGGTGATGCGAACCGCAGGCCTGCTCATCTCGGTTACACTTCTGTTCTCCGGCGCCGGTTCTGCCCACGCGCAGGTCGATGCGCATTGTAGTGCGCGTTCGGTGTCCCCGGACGCGCCCATACTGGAACCCTTCATCCTTTTCTTCGATTGGGACAGCGCTGCGATCACGCGCCAGGCCGCGGCGATCCTGGACAATGTCGCAAATGTCTTGGCGACGATTCCGGCATGCCCCATTCTCATAACGGGCAATGCCGATAGGTCGGGGCCCGCCGATTACAACATGACAATGTCCAGACGACGGGCCGAAGCCGTCAGGGCGTATCTGCGTCGGCACGGCGTCCGCGCCAAAATCGATCTCGGGGCTTTCGGCGAGACGCACCCGCTCGTCGAAACGGCGGACGGAGTGCGCGAGCCCCAAAATCGGTGGGCCGACGTCACCATCGGGTTGAATCCCTAGGACTGGACGCCTGAGCTGTTCCTCGCTTCCGGCTGAGAAGGTATGCGCGCGGGTAATGCGCTAATCGATGTCCCACCTTCTACTCTTATCGCCGCTTGCCGCGCGGACAAGTTGCCTCGCGACGGCGGGACGCTAAGGACGGCGCAAAGCACGGGAGCCCACATGCCGACGCTCGTCCTCGTCCGCCACGGCCAGTCGGCCTGGAACCTCGAGAATCGCTTCACCGGCTGGTGGGACGTCGACCTTACCGAGCAGGGGATCGACGAGGCGCGGCAGGCGGGGGCGCTGATGGCGGCGAAGGGGCTCGACTTCGATCTCTGCTTCACCAGTCTCCAGACCCGCGCGATCAAGACGCTCAACCTGGCGCTGGAGCCGATGCTGCGGCTGTGGCTGCCGGTCGAGAAGAGCTGGCGGCTGAACGAGCGCCATTATGGCGGCCTTACCGGGCTCAACAAGGCCGAGATGGCCGCCAGGGTCGGCGAGGAGCAGGTCAGGATCTGGCGCCGCTCCTTCGACATACCGCCGCCGCCGCTGGAGCCGGGCAGCCGCTTCGACCTCGGCGGCGACCGCCGCTATGCGGGGATCGCGGTGCCGCAAACCGAGAGCCTCAAGGATACGATCGCGCGGGTGCTGCCTTATTGGGAGTCGCGCATCGCGCCGGCGCTGCGCGAGGGGCAAAGGGTGCTGATCTCGGCCCATGGCAATTCGCTGCGGGCTTTGGTCAAGCACCTCTCCCACATTCCGGACGACGAGATCACCGGGCTGGAGATCCCGACCGGCCAGCCGATCGTTTACCAGCTGGACGACGCCCTGGAGTCGACGGATCGTTACTATTTGAGCGAACGGTAGGGCGATTCCGTCATCCCGGCGAAGGCCGGGATCTCAGACGTCTCGGCCGCCGATGCCGAGATCCCGGCCTTCGCCGGGATGACGATTAGCTTAAGCTTCCCGCGCCAGCGCGAGGTTGCGGCTGGCGCGGAGCATCGCTTCGCGGACGCTGTCGCCGGGCAGGATGGCGATCACCGCGACGGCGGCCTCGATCGGCACTGCGCACGGCCCGAGATCCACGGGCTCCGCGGCGATGCAGCGGACGAGCCGCTCCGCAGTCTCGATCGCGCTGTTGTGATCGAGATGGTCGAGGATGAGGGCGAACAGGTCGCCGCCGATGCGGGCAAGCAGATCGCCGCCCCGGATCAGGCCGGAGAGCAGTTTCGCGACATGGATCAAAGCCGCGTCGCCGGCGAAGCGGCCGTGGCGGGCGTTGATCGTCTTGAGCCCGCGCAGGTCGATGTAGAGCAGGGCCGCCGGGGTGCCGTGGCGCTGGGCCTGGCTCGTCACCCGCTCCAGCTCGCGCTCGAAGCGGGCGCCGTTGGCGAGGCCGGTCAGCGGATCGTTCTCGGCCGACGCCTCCAGCGCCTCGATCCGCGCCCGCGCCTCGGCCAGCGAGGCGCGCAGCAAGGCGTTCTCGTCGGTGAGCGAGGCCGGCCCGGCGGCGGTGAAGTCGGAGGCATGTTTCGACATGCCTCCCCTCTAAAGCCGCCCGGTTAACATCTCCCCAAAGAGGGCGCCCGCTTATTGCCTGCCCCGGAGGCGGCGGTTAAGACCTGCCGCTCCGCCGCCTTCGAAAGAGCATCATGGCCGATGTCGGGATCATCATGGGAAGCCAGTCCGACTGGGAGACGATGCGCCATACGGCGGAGACGCTGGACGCGCTCGGCGTGGCTTATGAAACCAAGGTCGTCTCCGCCCACCGCACGCCCGATCGGCTTTACGCTTATGCCAAGAGCGCGGCGGAGCGCGGCCTGAAGGTGATCGTCGCCGGCGCCGGCGGCGCCGCCCATCTCCCCGGCATGACCGCCTCGATGACGCGCCTGCCGGTGCTCGGCGTGCCGGTCGAGAGCAAGGCTCTGTCCGGCATGGACAGCCTCCTGTCGATCGTCCAGATGCCTGCCGGCGTGCCGGTGGGGACCCTCGCGATCGGCCAGGCGGGAGCGAAGAATGCCGGCCTGCTCGCCGCCTCGATCCTGGCGCTGACCGACGGCGCGCTGGCGGAACGGCTGGAGGAATGGCGGCGGCGGCAGAGCGACGGCGTCGCCGAAGCGCCCGAATGAAGCCGGTCCCGCCGGGCTCCACCATCGGCATCGTCGGCGGCGGGCAGCTCGGCCGGATGCTGGCGATGGCGGCGGCACGGCTCGGCTATAAATGCCACGTCTACGCGCCCGACGAGGCGCCGCCGGCGGCCGAGGTTTCGGCCCATTTCACCCGCGGCGCCTGGGACGACGAGGCCGCGCTCGCCCGCTTCGGCCGCAGCATCGACGTCGCCACCTACGAGTTCGAGAATATCGCCGCCGCGCCGCTTGCCGCGCTTGCCGCCGAGGCGCCGCTCTACCCGCCGCGCCGGTCGCTGGAGATCGCCCAGGACCGGCTCGAGGAGAAGGGCTTCATCCAAGGGCTCGGCGGGCGCCCGCCCGCTTTCCAGCCGGTTGACGATCTGGCCGGCCTGGAGGCGGCGCTGGCCGCGATCGGTGCGCCCGCCGTGCTGAAGACGCGGCGCTTCGGCTATGACGGCAAGGGGCAGGCGCGGATCGCCGATCCGTCGGGGGCAGCGGAAGCCTGGGCGGCGGTGCGCGCCGCGCCGTCCATCCTCGAAGCCTTTGTCGACTTCGAGGCCGAATTCTCGATCCTCCTCTGCCGCGGCGCCGACGGCCGGACCGTGATCTGGCCGGTGCCCGAGAACCGCCATCGCCAAGCCATGCTCGACCGCTCGATCCTGCCGGCGGGGGAGGCGGTGCGGCGGGTGCAGGCCGAAGCCGAGGCGCTCGCCCGGCGGGCCGCCGACGCGCTCGAACATGTCGGCATCCTCGCGCTCGAATTCTTCGCGACCGCCGAAGGGCCGCTGTTCAACGAAATGGCGCCGCGGGTGCACAATAGCGGCCACTGGACGATCGAGGGCGCGGTCACCTCGCAATTCGAAAACCATGTCCGCGCAATCTGCGGCCTGCCGCTCGGCGACACCGGCCTCGCCGGATCGCGGGTGGAGATGACCAACCTGATCGGAAGCGAGGCGGAAACCTGGCCCGAAATCCTCGCCGATCCCGCCGCCCACCTCCACCTCTACGGCAAGGGCGAGACGCGGGAGGGCCGCAAGATGGGGCACGTCACCCGAGTCTGGCGCTGACAAAACCGTCATCCCGGACTTGATCCGGGACCTATGAACACGGCGTGCGACAATTCGGCACGTCCGTGTTCATGGGTCCTGATTTTCATCAGGATGACGGCGGGCTATTTCACCAGCGGCAGCGCGATATAGCTTTCGCCCGGTCCCGCCACCGTCACCCGCTGCGTCGCCGCGACATAGTCCCCCGGTTTCGCGTCGAAGATGTTGGGGACGAAGGTCTGCGGGTTGCGGTCGTAGAGCGGGAACCAGCTCGACTGGATCTGCACCATGATCCGGTGGCCGGGCAGGAAGACGTGATTGGCGTTGGGCAGAGCGAAGCGGTAATCGAGCGCCACGTTCGGCTGCAGCGGCTTCGCTTCGGCGAGCGATTCCCGATAGCGGCCGCGGAAGATGTCCATCGCTATGGCGAATTGATAGCCGCCGAGCGCGTGGTCGATCGGTACCTGGTCCGGATAGACGTCGATCAGCTTCACCACCCAGTCGCTGTCGGTGCCGCTGGTCGCGGCATTCAGGTGGACGATCGGCTGGCCGGCGATCGTCACCGGCCGGGTCAGCACCTCGGAGGTGAAGGTCAGCACGTCCGGCCGGCCCGAAGCGTTGCGCTGGTCGCTGGCGAGCCAGGCGGTCCAGTGATCGTCCTCATAGCCGACCGCCCGCACCGGCCGGGCGACGAAGGTAACCGGATGGGCCGGATCGGAGACATAGTCGGCGCTCTGCGCCGCGCCGCCCGCCGCCTCGAAGCCGAGCGCGCCGCCCGGCTTCAGATAGAGCCGCGCATCGGCCGGCGCGGCCGGCCAGGATTGAAGCCGCTGCCAGCGATTGGCGCCCGACTGGAAGATCGTCACCGGCGCCACGTCCATCGGCGCGTCCTTCAGATAATGGGCGAGGAAGGGCGCCAGCACGTTCATTCGCCAATATTTGGCGGTGTCCTGGTCCCATTTGATCGGCCCGAGCTTGCTGCCGTCGCCGATCTCCTGGCCGTGATACCAGGGGCCGAGGCTGAGGTAGAGCATGTCGTTGCCCACATCCTTGGGCTCCAGCGCCGCATAGACCGCGGTCGCG
The DNA here is from genome assembly GCA_028293025.1 of Alphaproteobacteria bacterium. Lineage (GTDB taxonomy): Bacteria > Pseudomonadota > Alphaproteobacteria > Sphingomonadales > Sphingomonadaceae > Allosphingosinicella. The sequence continues at coordinate 2,607 of JAQGLF010000270.1, read as the reverse complement.
CCGTAAATATCCTCCTGGTCCCAGAGCGAGCCGACCAGCATGGTCGGCACCTTGAGCGGACGGCCGGCGAGCACCTTGTCCATCGCCTGGGCCTGCCAGAATCCGTCATAAGCGGGATGCGCGGTGAGCTTGCGCCAGAAGCCGATCTGGCCGAGCCCGTGCTGCCGGCCGAGCTCGCCGGCCGAGCCCGCGCGCATGAACTGGTCGTACATGTCGTAGCTGTTGGCCCGCCATTTCTCGCTATTGTCGCGGGTGGCGACCTGCTCCCAGACGTAATCGATGTTCATCTGGCGGAAGGCGCCGTTGTGGAACCAGTCGTCGCCGCGCCAGCCGTCGACCATCGGGTTCATCGGCACCGCCACCTTCAGCGCCGGGTGCGGATTGATCAGCGGCATCAGCGACAGGAAGCCGTCATAGGAGATGCCGAGCACGCCGACCCGGCCGTTCGATTCCGGCAAATGCTTCACCAGCCAGTCGATCGTGTCGTAGCTGTCGGTCGAATCGTCGGTCCTGGTCGGGTTGAGCGGAGTGCCGGCGAGCGGCGGGTTCATCATGTAGATGCCGCCGGAGCCGTATTTGCCGCGCACGTCCTGGACGACGCGGATATAGCCGCCCTCGACGATCACGTCGGTGGCATTGTCGTAGCCGTCGAGGATGGCGGAGAGGTTGCCGCTCGCCGCATGGCCGGTCAGATCCTCCGCATTATAGGGCGTGCGGGTGAGGAGGATCGGCGCTCCACGCGCGCCCTTGGGGATGAGGATGACGGTGTGCAGCTTGACGCCGTCGCGCATCGGGATGTCGACCAGCCGCCGTTCGTAATTCCAGCCGGTTGTCGCCGGCTTCAGCACCGCCGGCCGCTCGTCGACCCCCTGCGCCGTCGCCGCTCCGGCCGCGAGCATTGCGGCGGCCGCAGCCGCCGCGATCCATTTCATCCCCATCTCTCATCCCCTGCAGGCTTCGCGGCGCGAAACTGCAGGGGACGAGGGCGCCTGTAAATGGCGAAGTTGCGCAGCCGGCCTCCTAGAGGCTGTCCTATCTATCTGAACCGCTCATCCTGAGTAGGGACTGAGCCTGGCGAAGGCCCGTATCGAAGGACGCTCCAGAGATGTGCGTCCTTCGATACGCCGGTTCGACAAGCTCACCGGCTACTCAGGATGAGCGGGATTGTTCAATCTGACCAGCCAGGATCTAGTGCGCCGCGGGCGCTCCCGCCGCCTCGACCGGCAGGCCGAGCTTTTCGAGCTGTGGCCGGACCTTGGCGGCGTCGCCGACGACCACCCAGACCAGCTTGGACGGATCGATCGCGTGCCGGGCGGCCGCGTCGAGATCGGCGGCGGTCAGCGACCGGTAGCGGCTCGCCAGCGTCTCGTAATAATTGTCCGGACGGCCGTACATATCGTTCTGCCGCATGCCGGTCAGCACGTCGCCGCCCGTCTCGAAGCTGCCGGGAAGCTCGCGGATGCTGCCGTTGACGGTCCGCTGCAACTCCTCCGCGGTGACGCCCTTGGCGGCGAGGAAGGCGCTCATGTCGTCGCGGAGTGCCGCCACCGACGGGCCGGTCTGGTCCGCCTGCACCGGCGCGAAGACCAGGAAGGGGACGCGGTTGACGACGCGGTTGACGACGCTGCCGACGCCATAGGCCCAATGCTTTTGCTCGCGCAGGTCCATGTTGAGCCGGGACAGGAAGCTGCCGCCCATCACGTCATTGGCCTCGATCAGCGAGACGAGGTCGTCGCGGCCGGTCTCGTTCAGCACCTCGCCGGCGAGGATCAGCGATTGCGGCGAATTGGGCCGGTCGATCAGCACGATCCGCGACGGATTGGCGGGGACCGCCGCGCCGAAATTCTTCACCGGAGCGGTGCCGACGTCGCGCCAGTCGCCGAAGCTGCGTTCGAGCAAGGGCATCAATTCGGCGAGATCGGTGTCGCCGACGACGAAGATCTTGGCCTTGGACGGACGCAGCCAGGCATCGTGGAAGGCAACGAGATCGTCGCGGGTCACCCGCTGCACCACGCGCGGGTCGCCAGTGCCGGTGAAGGGCACGCCATAAGGATGCTCCGCTCCGTAGAGCAGAGGCGGCAGGGTGCGCAGCGCCAGGCCCTGCGGCTGCGCCATTTCCTGGGCGATGCGGGCAAGCTGCTGGCCGCGCAGACGCTCGACCTCTGCCGGCGCGAAGGCGGGATGGCGGATGATGTCGGCGAGCAGATCGACCGAGGCCGCGAGGTTCGGCTTGAGTGCGAACAGCGACAATAAAGTCGAGTCCATGCCGGCATTGGCGCTGATCGTGGCGCCGAGCCTTTCCTCCTGCTCGGCGATCTGCACGCTGTTGTAGCGGTCGGTGCCTTCGTCGATCAATGCGAGCATCAGCGATTGGGTGCCGAGGCCGCTCTTCGGGTCGGCGGCGTTGCCGGCATCGAAGCTGACCGCCACCCGCACCACCGGCACGGCGGCGGAGCGGGCGAACACCACTTCGATCCCGTTCGACAGGCGGGCATGCTCCACCTTGGGGAATTTGAGGTCGGCGATCTCGCCCACCGCCGGGAAATGCGAGCGGTCGACGCCGCCGGCCGCCGGCGGGGCCGGGGCCTGCGCCGCCGCGGCGGCCGC